>JALYMV010000454.1 GCA_030773575.1 Actinomycetota bacterium | reverse complement strand
CCCCGGGCGCCCGGCGCGTCCGCATCGAGGTTCGCGCGGCCCTCGCCGCAAAGGCGGGCGGGCGCACCCGCCGCAGCCGGCCGGCGCTCCGGTTGAGCGCCCCCGTATCTGCCGACGGCCGCTTCAGTCTGACGTTCCGCGCCGGCACGCTCGCGCGAGGGCTCTACCGTGTGACGCTCGACTCGGGACGCGGATCCGAGCCGTGGCTGAAGCTGGCCGTCCGCTGAAGGCGTTCGTGCCCTCCTGCGCACATGGAATACTGATCCTCCGATGAGCCTCGTCCAGCTGACCGACATCTTCTACCGGCGTCAACGGCGCGTCTTCCTCCTGGTGGCGGCGGCGGTGTTCCTGGCGGCGGCGGCGGTGACGCTGACGCTGCCGAAGGAGTACCGCGGGGTCTCGACCCTGTTCGTCGGCGAGAACCGGCCGCTCTCGGCGGGCGCCGACGCGGTTCAGCTTGACGACGTGCTCGCGAGGACCTACGCGGAGCTGTTGACCACCGCGGCGCTCCAGCGCCAGGTCGCGGCGAGCCTCCCGGGCACGACGCCCGACCAGCTCGAGAAGAAGGTGTCGGTGGAGGTCGTCCCCGCGACCCGTCTCCTGGAGATCAGCGCCCTCGACCGCGACCCCCGGCGCGCGCAGGCGCTCGCCAACACGTACGCGAAGGTGTTCGTCGAGGCGCAGCAGACCTCGCTGAGCGCCGCGAGCCGCGGTCGTCTCCAGCGGCTCGAGCGGCGCATCGGCGCGCTCGCCGAGGAGCTCAACGCGCTCGAGAACCGGCCCGCCGGCGAGACCGCCGGCCGCCGCGCGCAGATCGAGAACGAGCTCCAGGCGCTGCGCCAGTCGTTCGCCTCCACCCAGGAAAGCAGCGCGCTGCAGGGCTCGAACGTCTCCATCTCGAGCCTCTCCACCGTCCCTCCGGCGCCGGCCAAGCCGCGGACGAAGCTGCTGCTGGCTCTCGGCGCCCTCGTGGCCCTGCTGCTCGGCGCCGTCGCCGCCCTCGTGCGCAACGCCTTCGACAAGCGGGTCCGCGACGAGGACGAGCTGACGAAGCTCATGGGCGTGCCGATCCTGGCCCGGGTGCCGTTCGGCGGCTCTGACCGCGACAACCGCGCCATGAACGAGGCGTTCGACTTCTTGCGGGTCAACCTCCGGCTGTCGGCCGCCGACGAGCCCGCCCGGGTCCTCGCGGTCACGAGCTCCCTGCCCGGTGACGGCAAGAGCACCGTCTGCCAGCGGCTCGCGCAGGCGTTCGCGCAGCAGGGCGCGGAGGTCGTCGCGGCGGACTGCGACCTGCGCAAGCCCATGCTCGCCAGCTATCTCGGGGTCCGTCAGCCGCAGGGCGTGACCAACGTCCTCGTCGCGCGGAGCTCGCCGGTGGATCTGCTTGCTCCCTCCAACGCGCGCGGGATCCAGGTCCTCCCGTCGGGGCCCGTGCCGCCGAACCCTTCCGTGCTCCTCGGACTGCCGCGCTTCGGCCAGATCATCGAGGAGCTCCGTGCCGTCGCCGACTACGTCGTGGTCGACACGCCGCCGGTGCCTGCGGGGGTCGACACCTCGGCGATCAGTCAGGTGGTCGACGGCGTGATCCTGGTCATCGATCTCAACCGGTCGAATCGCGAAGTCCTCGCCGCGACCAGGGACCAGCTCGAGAAGACGAACTCGCGAGTGCTCGGGATCGTGCTCAACCGTGTTCCGGACCGCCTCGCGCAGTACGGCTACGGGTCTGACTACGAGGCCCCCTCCGCCGACGCCCCGCTCTCGGCCGCTCCGCCGAGCACGTCGCGCGCGCCGGCCCGCGCGAAGTGACCGGCGCCCTCGGCCGGCTCGCCCTCTCCCCCGTCGCCTGGGCGCTGGCCCTCGCGCCGGTCGGCGCGCTGAGCGTCCTGCTCGCCGACCGGACCAATCCGGCGGTGCCCCTCGTGGCGCTCTTCGGCATCGGCGCCGTCCTGCTGGCCTATACGCAGCCCCTGCTGGCGCTGCTGGCCGCCATCGCCCTCGTGCCGCTGGAGGTCTTCGCGATCCCGCTCGGCGGCATCGGCCTCAGCCCCAGCGAGATGCTGTTCGTGGTGACCGCGCTGGTCTGGGCGGTCAGCCGGCTCGCCGCCGGTCACGCCCCCTGGATCTCCTCTCCGGTGTCCTGGCCGCTCCTGCTGCTGTGGCTCGCGGCGCTTCCGGCGCTCGCGGTGGCGCAGGAGCCCGACGCGGTCCTGCGCTTCATGCTCTTCTGGGGCTGCTTCGTCCTGCTCTTCGCGCTCATCGCCGCCGAGGCGGACCTGAGCTCGATCCGCACCCTGCTCTTCGGCCTCGCGGTGGTCGGGGCCATCGTCGCGGGGGCCGCCGTGCTGGGATCCGCGGGCACCGAGCAGGAGCTCTCGGCGACCGGCGACGTCGCCACGGGCCGGGCCCGCGGCGCGTTCGGCAGCCCCAACATCCTGGGGACGTTCCTCGCCATGACGCTGCCCCTGGCGGTGCTCGCCGCCCTCGAGGGCCGGTGGCGGCGCGCCCCGGTCGCCATCGCCGCCGTCGGTCTGATCTTCGCGGCACTCGCGCTCTCGCTCTCGCGCGGCGGCATCTTCGCGGCGGCGGGCGCGCTGATGTTGATGCTGGCGTGGCCGCCGGTCCGTCGCCTGGCGGCCATCGGCGTCGTCGTGCTCGTCGGCGTCACGGTCCTCAACGCCAACCCGTTGGGCGACGTCCGGCAGGTCGAGGTCGTCCTGGACCGCGTCCAGTCGGTCCGGCTCCAGTCGGCGTCGAGCACCGACCAGCGCACGCTCATCTACTCCGAGACGCCCCGGATGATCGAGGACCACCTCCTCACTGGTGTCGGGGCGCTCAACTACCCGAACGTCGCCCCCCGCTACGGGATCGTCGAGCCCCGCAGCGGGGCGACGTTCGAGCACGCTCACAACATCGGGTTGACCATCGGCGCGGAGCTCGGGCTCCTCGGCCTCATCGCCCTCGCCTGGCTGCTCGTGGCGCTCGTCCGGCTCGTCCCGCGGGTCTGCGGACGGGGCGCCGGGCCCAATCGGGGCATCGGCCTCGCGGTGACGGGCGGGCTCGTGGCGGTGGGCCTGCAGGGGCTCATCGACTTCACGCTGCGCTCGAACGTGATCGCGGCGATCACGTTCGTCCTGCTCGGGAGCTTCGCCGCCCTCGCCCGCGCTACCCCCGGCGACGGATCCGGCGGGTCGACGCCCGCAGCGCCCGCCCGGGCAGCGAGTTGAACAGAGGGTCGTAGAGCTCGAGCACCTTGAGCGCCACGGCGACCGGGCCGTCACGGCCGGTCATCATCGAGCGCTTGGTCTCGTACGGCGCCCAGGAGCCGTTGCCCAGGCAGGTGACGGCGGCGGTGAAGCCGGCCGCCCGGGCGGCGTCCACGGCCTCGGGCCCGTAGCGGCAGTAGGGGTAGGCGAAGGTCTCCACCGGCGCCCCGAGGAGCGCCTCGAGCGCCTCCTTGGAGCGGACCATCTCGTCCAGGCAGGCGTCCCGCCCGAGCTGCGACATGTCGGGGTGCGTGACCGTGTGGGCGCCGATCTCGACGCCGCCGGCCGCGAGCTCGCGCAGCTCGTCCTCGGTCATCATGCGGGCGCCCGACCGGGCGCCCATCCACGGATTCGGGCGGCCGATGAGGCCCGTGATGACGTAGACCGTCGCCGGCACGCCGAGCTCGCGCAGGATCGGCAGCAGGACGGAGTGGTTGTTGTCCATCCCGTCGTCGAAGGAGAGCACCGCGAGCCCGGCCGGCGGCCGCCCTCCCCCCGCTCGTCGCGCGAGCTCGGCCACCGTCACGAACTCGAAGCCGGCGCAGAGCAGCCGCCCGACCTCCACCCGGAAGCGGTCGGGGTCCATCGTGTGGTTCTCCGGATCGACGGCGGGGTCGCGGGGCGCCACGCCGTGGAAGCCGAGGATCACCGAGCGCCGCGAGCGGAGCACCCGCAGGGCGCGGGCCCACGGGCCGCGCGCCCGCCGGGCGCTGCGGAGGTACTCGTGTCGCATCGCCGCGATCATGTCATCGAGCCGGTAGCGCTCGCGGGCCCGCGCCCGCCCGCGCTCGGCGAGCCGCCCGTGCTCCGCCGCGTCGTCGAGCAGGCGGGCGATCACCGCCGCCAGCGCTTCGCGGTCACCGGGGGCGACCAGCACGCCGCCGTCGCCGACCACCTCCGGAAGGGCTCCGTCGGCGTAGCCGACCACGGGCGTGCCCACCGCCATTGCTTCGGCGGCGACCAGGCCGAAGCCCTCCGTGCCCATCCCGCGGGCGTCCGGCCGCGTGGTGATCACGGCGAGGTCGGAGCCGGCCAGCAGCGAGACGGCGTCCTCGCGCCGCCCGGCGAGGGTCACCGCCTCCCCGACGCCGAGCTCCGCCACGCGCGCACGCAGCCGAGCGGCGTAGCCAGGGTCGTGGCGGTTCTCCTCGCCGACGAGCAGGACCCGCAGGCCCGGCCGGCGAGCGAGGAGCTCGGGCAGGCACTCGACGAGCTCGAGGGGCGCCTTGACCTCGTCGAGCCGGCCGACCATCGTGAGGACGGGGGCATCGGGCGCGGCGCCCGCGAGCACCTCGGCGGCCTTCCGGCCGGCGGCCCGGTCGGCCTCCATGTCGGCCGCCGGGATCCCGTTGGGGACCACACGCACCTTCTGGCGCAGGTGCAGGCCGAACGTGGCGGCGACGGCCTCGCTCACGGCGACCACCACCCGGCAGCGCGCGGCGATGAGCCCGGCCAGCCTGCCGTCCCAGGAGAAGTCGTGCTTGACCCAGACCACCGGGAGGCCGAGCCCCGGCGTCGCCAGGACCGCCACGAGCGCAGCCTTCACGCCGTTGGCGTGCACCACGTCGGGCCGCCGGCGAGCGAGGACCCGTCGCAGGCCCAGCGCCCCGGTCAGCAGGCCACCGCAGGCGCCGGTCGGCACCAGCTCCACCTCCACGCCCAGTCCCCTCGCCCGGTCGAGCCAGGGGCCATCGGCGAGGCTCACGATCGCGTCCGTCCATCCCGGCCCGAGCCCGGCGATCAGCCGCTCGAGGTAGAGCTCGGATCCCCCCAGCGCGGCGTGCGAGGAGACGAAGGCGACCCTCGGGGGGGCGGCTAGTCGCGCCGCGCCCACGCCGTCCTGGCCCCCTCGGCGATCCCCTGCACGCCCCGCCACTCCCGGTTGAGCGCCCGGTGGAGGGCGAGGATGGCGAGCAGCAGCCCGAACTGCAGGTTGGCGAAGGCGCCGGCCTCCGGGAAGTTCTTGCGGAAGAGGTAGGTCCGGTTGATCACCAGCATGCGGTTGAAGTCGCGCGTCCCCGTCCCCTTGAAGCCGAGGTTGTGGTGGACGACCCGCGCGCGGGGCTCGTAGCGGACGCGTCCGCGGCGCGAGAGCCGGTAGCCGAAGTCCTCGTCCTCCGCGAGGCCGTAGCCCGTCAGCGCCTCGTCGAAGCGCAGCTCGGCGGCGACGTCGCGGCGTGCGCTCATCAGGCAGCCGTGCACGAACTCGACGTCGCGGGGCGTCCCGAGGTCCACCAGGCGGCGGGGATAGCCGAAGCGGGTCATCGAGCCCTGCTCGCCCCCGCCGGGCAGCAGCTCGCGCAGCCGCGAGGCCCCCGCGCCGATGCGCTCGTCCTCCTCCACGATCCGGGCCGTCATGCCGACCACTCCAGGCTCGCCGTGGACCTCCGCGACGACCCCGAAGATGCCCGGGTCGAACTCCACGTCGTCGTCGGCGAAGACGACGACGTCGCCGCGGGCGGCATCGATCCCCCGGTTGCGCTGAAGCGTCAACCCCGCCGGGGTCGCGAGGTAGCGGGCGGGCGGGCGGTCGCCCGCCGCCCTGTGCTCCTCCACCACGGGCTCCGCCGAGCGCGCGGGATCGCCGTCGACCACCACGACCTCCAGGGGTGGCGGGTCACAGCCGCGCAGGCTGGCCAGGGTGTCGCGCAGGCGTTCCGGCCGGCCCTTCGTGGCGATGACGAGCGAGAGCCGCACGGCGGGCAGTATCCCGGCGGCCCGCTCAGGCGGGCGAGCGGGCCGGCAGGCGCCGGCGCACGACGCGGCCCATGAACGCCAGGTCCTCGGGGTTGCGGGCCCGCTCCCAGCCCACGAGCACCGCCGTGTACAGGAGCCCGCCGGCCGCCGCGGCCAGGAACGGCGTCTCGCGGAGCGCCAGGACGACCACCGCCATCGCGGCACTCGCGACGACCGGCCCGGCGAGCACGACGATCCACTCGAGCCCGCCGACCGTCCGCGCCGCGACCCACAGCGCCACCCCCGCGAAGATCCCCTCGGTGGCCAGCATCGCGGCCGCGGCGCCCAGGTCCTCGTGGCGCGGGATCAGGACGACGTTGAGCACGACGTTGAGGGTCACCATCACCGCCGAGATCCGCATGATCGCCCCCGCGGTGCGCTGGGAGGCGATCAACGTCGAAGAGAGCGTGACGACGCTCAGGAGGACGACCACCGGGGCCAGCAGCCGCAGCGCGCCGCCGGCGTCGGCCAGCTCGCCGCCGAAGACGAGCGCGGCGACGTCCTCCGCGAGCACACCCATCACGACCGCCACCGGCGCGAGGATCACGAGCGCGCTCTTGATCGACCGCCCGAAGACCGCGCCGATGCTCGGCTCGGTCTCCCGGGTGAGGTAGGCGTACATCGCGATGAACGCCCCGTTGAGCGCGTAGGAGACGAACAAGGTGGCCTCCAGCAGCCGGTAGGCCGCGCCGTAGCGGCCGACCGCCGACTCGGCGGCGAGCACCGACAGCAGCACGGCGTCGAGCTTGAAGAGGATCACGATGAAGACGTCCTGCACGGCGAACGGGAAGCCCTGCATCGTGAGGCCGCGCCAGCGGGCCGGCGTGAAGGCGAGGTGCGGCATGCCGATCGCCCGGCCGAGCAGGACGACGCCGAGCACCAGATGCAGCAGCGACCCCACCGAGAAGATCACGGCGACCGTCACGAGCCCCTGGCCAGACAGGAGCGCCGCGACGCCGACGCCGCCCGTGAGCAGCCGCTGGCCCACCACCGTGAGGACGAGCAGGTCCGAGCGCTCGTAGGCGTTGAAGACGGCGTGGAACGTCTTGGCGAAGAGGTCGAGGAGGAGCCCGACCGCCATCACCATGACCACGAGACGGGTGTGGGCGGGGTAGTCGAGGAGCACCAACGCACCCCCGCCGAGGAGAAGCACCGGCAGCGCGGCGACCGCCTTGAGCGCGATGACGTCCCAGAAGAGGCCGTCGAGCGCCTCGCGCGACGGGGTGCCGCCGGCGGCGCGGCGCTCGCGGGCGGACTCGCGCAGCAGATAGGAGTCCGTACCGAAGCCGATGGGGATCAGCGCGATCCCCAGGAAGGCGAACGCGAACACGAAGACGCCGAGCTCGCGCTCACCGAGCTCGCGCGCGAGAACGGCGAAGAGCGCCAGGGTCGAGAGCTTGCCGACGATCTCGCCGGCCGCGCGGATCGCGGTGTTGCGCGCCGCCCGCCGGCCCGCCTGCTCGGCTCCCGCCATGGAGCCGCTCATCGCGCCGGCGCCGGACGGCAGGCGATGCGGCCGCGGTCGAGTGTCCGTCCGTCGCTGGTCACGACCGCATAGTCGGCACGTCCGCGGCGTAGCGTGAGCCTGAGCGCCGCCACGTCGGTGTCGTTGGCCCAGGCGAGGCCCGGCTCGTCGCGGTCCACCGGGTAGAGGTTCGCGCCGCCCGCCCCGACCACGAACTGGGTGATGCCGTCGCGCGGGGTGAAGCGCTGCGTGTTGTGGTCGTGGCCGGTGAGCACGAGCGCCGCGTGGCCGCGCAGCGCGTCCCACAGCGGCGCAACGTCCTCTTCGCCGTAGTTGCCTCCGGAGAAGCGCGGGCGGTGCCAGAACGCGAGCCGGCAGCTCCCCCCGCGGCGCGCCTGCCGGCGCAGGTAGGCCACCTGGTCGGAGTCGCGGCCGTGGGGCGCCTCGGAGTTCATCGAGAGGATCTGCCAGCCTGCGAGGTCGAAGGCGTAGAACGTCGGCGGGGTGCGGCCCTTGGCCTCGGTCCAGTAGGGCTCGTAGCCTTCGGCGCGGCTCGGCCACTCGTGGTTGCCGGGCGTGGGCTCCGTCACCCCGTCGAGCGAGCCGTAGACCGTCTCGTAGCGCTCCTCGAAGTCCTCGGGTGTCCCGTCGGGGTACACGTCGCCGAGATACAGGAGCCGCGCCGGCCGATCGTCGGCGATCCGCTGACCGAGCGCCCGCGCCCTCTCACCGCCGGTCGCCCCGTCGCCCACCGCCCACACCGTCACGGCATCCGCCTCCTCGGCGCCGGCCGGCCGCTCGCCCCGGCCGCAGCCGGAGAGGATGGCCCCCGCGGCTGCGAGCGCGGCCAGTGTGAGGGATCCCGGCGGACGCATGCCTGCGACGAGGATAGGAGTGGCCACGGATAAGCTCGGAAGATGAGGATCCGCGGCCGCAGGGGCGAGCGACGCTGCGCAGGGATGCCCGCGTGACCACGGACGAGTTGCTGGCCGCGCTCGCCGCCGCGGCGGGCGACAACGTGCTGCTGTGGCGCGGGGACGACCCCACCGGCCGCGACCTCGACCTGCTCGTCCTGCCCGAGCGGTCCGAGGCGGTCGCCGCGGTGCTGGCCGGCGCGGGGCTGCGACCGGAGGCGGCCGGCCACGGGCGGACGGTGTGGACCGATCCGGAGGGGGGTCTGACTCCCGTCGACGTCCTCGACGCGTCCGCGTGGGCGCCCTACCACCCCACGCTGGACTCCGTGCGCTCCCGGGCGGTCGCCGGCCGCGGCGGCCTGCGGGTCGCGGCGGTCGAGGATCGCCTGCTCGTCCTCGCGGCGGAGGCGGTCGCCGGGCGGCCCGTCGGGAAGATCGCGCGCAAGGCCCGGGC
>JALYMV010000453.1 GCA_030773575.1 Actinomycetota bacterium | reverse complement strand
CGCCGACCGTCCGCGGCATGCCGGGGAGCACGCGCTCGCCCTCGAACCAGCGGACGTCGGCCGGGTTGCAGACGAGCACGGGGGCGCGCGTGGTCGGCCGCAACACGCCGGCCGGCGTGACGGGCGCGCCCACGAGCGAGTTGACCAGCGTCGACTTGCCCGCGCCGGTCGAGCCCCCGACCACCATCAGCAGCGGCGCGTCCATGTCGCGCAGCCGCGGGAGCAGGTAGTCGTCGATCTGCCCGACGAGCTCGGCGCGCAGCCGCCGGGCGGGCTCGGCCTCGGGGACCTCGAGGCCGAGGTCGAGGGCGGCGAGCGCCCGGCTCAGCTCGCCGAGCGCCGCGCCGATCGCGGTGGGGCCGGGATCCGGCATGGCCACCTCCTCCCTGCCCGGAATCGCACCGCTAGACGCAGATACCGAGCGGTCAGGTGGTCGGCGTCACCGTCGGCGTCGGCGTCGGCGTCACCGTCGGCGTCGGCGTCGGCGTCGGCGTCGGCGTCGGCGTCGGCGTGGGCGTCGGGGTCGGTGTGGGAGTCGGAGTCGGGGTCGGCGCCGGGGTCGGTGTGGGGGTCGGGGCGGCCGTCGGGGTCGGCTCCGCCGCCGCGCTCGGGGAGGGCAAGGCCACGGGCGTCGAGGGCGCCGGGATGCCGCCAGGGCGCTTCAGGCGGGCCCCCACGACCGCGTAGGCCGGGCGCGGCCGGCCGAAGCGGTCCACGAGCCCGGCATCGAAGCGGGCGCTGCGCGGCTCCCCGAACCACGAGTAGATGTAGAGGCGCGTGATGCGGGGGCTCGAGGCCGCCACCCGGAACAGGTGGCGGGTCGCCCGGGCGGCGCGCGACGGGTCGAACGGGCGGCGGCCGAAGCGCACGATGCCCCCGGTCTCCGTGAGCCAGATGCTGCCCCGCACCGAGCGCAGCATCCGCCGGATGCCGTCGGTCTCGAAGTCGTTGACGTCGCGGTAGTTGTGCAGCCCCCAGATCCGCGGCCTGCCCTTCGCCCGGCGGCGGAATCGCTTGAGCCAGCTCGTCATGCCGGCCTGGTCGAGCACGTCGGCGGCGACGATCGTGCAGCCGCGGCAGGCGCCCCGCACGACGTTGTAGAAGTCGGCCGCGCGGTCGGGGCGGCGCGCGGTGGGCTGGGAGTGGTGGTTGGCCTCGTTCCACGGGGAGTAGACCGCCACGTCGGGATAGCGGCGGCGGAAGGCGCGGAACGCCTTGCGGAAGCGCCCGACCGTGGGCAGCCGGCACGCCTTGCGGCGCGACACCTTGCCGTTCAGGTAGCAGCCGCGCGAGTGGTTGAAGGCGATGAGCGGCTGGATGCGCGAGCGCCGGGCGGCCGCGAGCCAGGCGTCGATGTCGGCCACCTCGAAGGTCCGGTTGAGCACGGCGTCGTAGGAGACGATCAGTCGCGAGATCTGCACGTCGAGCGCTCGGAAGTACCGGCTGGAGAACATCTCCGGGGACTGGTCGGCGATGCCGACCACGTCGGCGCCGGGGGCGGGTGACGGGGCGGCGACCACGAGGCCGCACACCGCCGCCAGGAGCGCGGGCAGCGCGCGCAGCGTCCTGCTCATGACCCCCAGCGTAGCCTCATGCCGCCCGCACCGGGAGCTCTCGGCGCAGCGCCACCTGCAGGCGGCGAAGCTCGACCAGCTCGTCGTCGAAGTCCTCGCCGCGGGCCACCGCCTCGCGGGCCCGGACGACCGCGCACTCCAGGGCCTCGGTCAGGGCCTGAGCGTCGCGAGCCGCTCCTCGAGCCGGCTGCGCTTGGCGGTCAGGGTGAGCGAGAGCTCGGCGCACTCCGTCAGCAGCTCCGCGAACTCGGTGGCCCGCGCCTCGGTGAGCTCGATCGTCGCCATGGTCAGCGCGCGATCAGGCGGGCGATCAGGCGGCCGACCAGCAGGTACACGCCGGCGGCGATGCCCCAGTTGACGGCGGTCTCGAGCTTGCGGCCCTCGAGCGAGAACAGCCCGTCGAACGGGCCGGCCAGCCACCGAGCAGCGTCGAGCGCGAAGGAGACGATGGCATTGGCGGTGTTCGCCTCGAGGACGATCAGCGCGATCCCGAGGACGATGATGGCCGCGACCGCCGAGGCGGCGGCGCCGATCAGCCGGGCGAGCCCGAGCCGCATCCCTCCCCCGCGCGTGCGCTCGGCGTACGTTCCGTAGGGGGTGCGGCGCCGCACCGTGCGGTAGGTGGCCATCGGGTGTTCCTCCTGAGCCGCTGGGGTCCGTCTCGCCCGTTACAACGGCGGTGCCCCGGGCGGGTTGGGAGGTTGGGACGATCGGCCCGGCCGGCCTACCGCCGTAGCCGCACCGTGCGCGCGGCCAGCGGCTCGCCCCCCGGGCCGGTGACCCGGATGACGAGGTTCGCCGCGCGCAGGCGTCGGAGCCGGCGTGCGGCGACCTTCACCCGCAGGCGCACGGCGCCCGAG
>JALYMV010000452.1 GCA_030773575.1 Actinomycetota bacterium | reverse complement strand
GAGCGCCGCCGCCTGGTCGCCCGCGCCGACGGCGCGCGCCGCGTCGAGGTGCCCCCGCTGCCGCCCGACGCGACCGAGGCGCGCGTCCTCTACCGCCGGCTGGGGCGCGTCATCGGCGTCAAGCCCTCGACGATCCACCGCCGCGTCGTCCAGCAGCTCGCGATGACGCCCTACGCGGCGGTGACGGTCAAGACCGATGTCGGCCGCGCCGCCTACAACTACCTGCTCGAGCGCCAGCGCCAGTTCCCCGGCGTGCGCCCGTCGAAGACCTACATCCGCGACTATCCGTTCAAGGAGCTCGGCGCCCAGCTCTTCGGCACGCTCGCCGAGATCTCGCCCGAGCAGCTCAAGCAGGAGAAGTACCGCGGCGTCGACGCCGGGACACGCATCGGCCAGGGCGGCATCGAGGAGACCTACGACCGCTGGCTGCGCGGCGTCGACGGCTTCACACGCGTCTCCATCGACGCCCAGGGCCGCCCGCGCGACGAGCTGCCCGCCCGGCGCCGCAGGCCGCGCCAGGGCAACCGCGTCAAGCTCTCGCTCGACATCGGGCTGCAGCGGACCGCCAACGAGGCGATGCAGCAGGCGATCGGCCGCGCCCGCGGCAAGTACGCCGACGCCAAGGCGGGCGCCTTCGTGGCCATCAACCCCGAGAACGGCGAGATCTACGCCTTCGGCTCCTACCCGAGCTACGACGCCAACCTGTTCGCCAAGCCGCTCTCCCAGGAGAAGTTCGACGAGCTCAACTCACAGGCCCGCGGCGCGCCGCTGTTCAACCGCGCGCTCAACGCCGGCTATCCCGTCGGCTCGACCTTCAAGCCGATCACCGCGCTCGCCGCGCTCGAGTCCGGGGAGCTGAGCCCGGGCAACACCGGCTACTACGACACGGGCAAGTTCTGCCTCGGCAAGCAGTGCCGCCAGAACGCGCTCAAGGCGGTCTTCGGCTCCGTCGACCTCCCCAAGGCGCTCGAGGCCTCCGTCGACACCTACTTCTACGAGCTGGGGCGCCGGCTCAATGACGTCGAGGGGCGCCCGCTGCAGACCTGGGCGCGGCGCCTGAGCATCGGCCGGCGGACGGGGATCGACCTGCCGGGCGAGGCGACCGGCCTCGTCCCCGACGCCCGCTGGCGCAACGGCGCCTTCCGCCGCTACGAGAAGTGTCGCCGGGAGAAGGGGAACCTCCCGTACCAGTCACAGGCCGCCCTCTTCGCCTGCGGCGGCATCGACCGGATCTGGACCGTGGGCGACAACGTCTCGCTGGCCATCGGCCAGGGCGACCTTCAGGCCTCGCCGCTGCAGCTCGCCGTTGCCTACTCGGCGCTCGCCAACGGCGGCACGGTCGTCCGCCCGCGGCTGGGCGAGGCGGTCGAGGACGGCCAGGGTTCGCTCGTGCAGGAGCTCGACCGCCCGGCGCGGCGCCGGGTCGACATCGACCCGCGCCATCGGCAGATGATCCTGGAGGGGCTGCGGCGCGCGACCTCCGGGCAGGGCGGCACGTCGGCGGGCGTCTTCAAGGACTTCCCGGGTACCGTCTACGGCAAGACCGGCACGGTCGAGCGCCCGCCGCAGCCCGACCAGTCGTGGTACGCCGCCTACGTGAACGAGAGAAACCGCCCCATCGTGGTCATCACCACCGTCGAGAAGGGCGGCTTCGGCGCCGAGACCGCGGCGCCGGCGGCGTGCCGGATCCTCGCCAAGTGGTACGACTACAAGGCGTCCTGCACGCCGGGCGAGGCCCCCCGGTGAGCCTGGCCGGCACGATCCACCCCGCGGCCGACCCGCCGCCGGGCCAGCCGGAGCCCTTCGGCTTCCGCCTGCGGCTCGACCCGCTGCTGCTGCTCGCCGTGCTCGGCCTCTGCGCCTGCTCGCTGGTCGCGATCCGCTCCGCCACGGTCGACGACGTCCCCGGCGACCCGTCCTACTACCTCGTGCGCCAAGCGATCTACGTCGCCCTCGGCCTCGCGGTCATGTACGGCGTCTCGCGGATCGACTACTCCCGCCTGCGCGAGCTCAAGTTCCCGATCTACGGGCTGCTGCTCGTCTCCCTGACGCTCGTGCTCGTGGTCGCCACCGCCACCCGCGGCTCCAAGGCGTGGATCGACCTGCCCTTCTTCCGCCTGCAGCCCTCCGAGCCGGGCAAGGTCCTGCTCGTGCTGGCGGTCTCCGCTTTCGTGGTCGACCGCATGCGCCGCTTCGACCGCGAGACGACGGCGCGGATCCTGCTGCTGGCGCTCGTGCCCACCATGCTCGTGATGGCGGAGCCGGATCTCGGCACCTCGCTCATCTACGTCGTCGGCGCGCTCGGCCTGCTGTTCGTGGCCGGCGCGCCGTGGAAGCACTTCGCCGCCCTGGGCGCCCTCGGCGTCGTGGCGATGACCCTGACGCTCGTCGCCCTCCCGGCGGCGGGCGTGCAGGTGCTCGAGCCCTACCAGGTCGACCGCCTCACCTCCTTCCTGGAGCCCTCAGGGGTCCAGGGCGAGGAGGGCTATCAGCAGCAGCAGTCGAAGATCGCGATCGGATCCGGGGAGAAGACCGGTCGCGGCGTGGAGAAGGCCACGCAGACGTCATTGAACTTCCTCCCCGAGCACCACACGGACTTCATCTTCGCGGTGGTCGGCGAGACCTACGGGTTCGCCGGCGCCGCGCTCGTGTTGTCGCTCTACGCGCTGCTCATCTGGCGCGGGCTCCACATCCTCACGATCGCGAAGAACCTGTACGGCGCACTGATCGCCGGCGGGCTGACGCTGATGCTGCTCTTCCAGCTCTTCGTGAACATCGGGATGAACGTCGGGATCATGCCCATCACCGGGGTCCCGGCGCCTTTTCTGAGCTACGGCGGTTCGTCGATGCTCGCAACGTTCCTGGCCGTCGGCCTCCTCCAGTCGATCTCAGCGCAGGCGCGCGAGACGGCGGCGATGAAGGGCCGGGCCTCCGTATTCCAATGAGGTCTCACAGTGAGAAAGCAAGTGCTGGTCACGGTCGACCGTGGGGAGACCCGCGTCGCCATGCTCGAGGCCGCGGGCGACCCCGCCGCCACCACGAGGACGCGATCGGGGCGCTCCCCTAAGAAGCCCGACAAGGACTTCCGCGTCGCCGAGATCTACTTCGAGCGCCGCGGCGGGCGCTCCATCGTCGGCAACATCTACAAGGGCAAGGTCGACAACGTCCTGCCCGGGCTCGAGGCGGCGTTCGTCGACATCGGTCTCGACAAGAACGGCTTCCTGCACGTCGACGAGATCGTCCTGCCGGGCGTCGAGCCGATCAAGCGCGGGCGCGGCGGGGGCGGCGGCGGCAAGCAGCGCACGATCTCCGATCTGCTCAAGCCGGGCCAGGAGATCGTCTGCCAGGTCGTCAAGGACCCGCTGAAGACCAAGGGCGCGCGGCTCTCGATGGAGCTGACCATCGCCGGGCGCTACATGGTCTACGCGCCGACGGGCGAGGGCGTCGGCGTCTCGCGCCGCCTGGATGACAAGGAGCGCGAGCGGCTGCGCAAGGAGGTCAAGGGGCTCGACCTCCACGGCGGCGGCGCGATCGTCCGCACCGCGGCCCACGGCGCCCGGCGGGAGGACTTCGAGCGCGAGCTGCTCTACCTCAACAAGCTCAACGAGGTCCTCGAGGACCGCGTCAAGGAGGCCAGCGCGCCCGCACTGGTCTTCCAGGAGGCCGACCTCTCCATCCGCGTCGTGCGCGACATCTTCTCCGCGCACTTCGAGCGCGCGGTGGTCGACGACCCCAAGCAGCACCAGCGGCTCGTCTCCTTCTTCACCCGCACCGCGCCCGAGCTCGTCGACCGCGTCGAGCTGTGGGACCGCGGCGACAAGCCGCTCTTCGAGGCCTTCGGCGTCGAGGGCGCGATCGAGGGGATGCTCTCCCGGCGGGTGGACCTGCCGAGCGGCGGCTACCTGATCATCGACTACGCCGAGGCGCTGACGGTCATCGACGTCAACTCGGGCTCGTTCATCGGCCGCGGCAAGCAGGCCCGGCTCGAGGACACGATCACCAAGACCAACCTCGAGGCCGCCGAGGAGGTCGTCAACCAGCTCCGGCTGCGCGACATCGGGGGGATCATCGTCATCGACTTCATCGACATGGCCCGCGCGCGCAACCGCGACGCGGTGCTCAAGGTGCTGCGCAAGGCGCTCGACGAGGACCGGACGAAGACCTTCGTGGTCGAGATCTCGCCGCTCGGCCTGGTCGAGATGACGCGCCAGAACGTCACGGACGGCGTGCGCGAGATCATGACCCGCCCCTGTCCCACCTGCGACGGCGAGGGGGTCATCAAGTCCGAGGAGACCATCGCCATCGAGGTCGAGCGGCGGCTGCGCGAGATGGTCAAGGCCGCCGGGACCAAGGCGCCGGAGGCCTACCTGCTGCGGTTGAACCCGCGGGTGACCGCCCAGTTCATCGGCGACGGCGCGCGGATGCTGCGCGAGGTCGAGGAGGAGACGGGCCGCTACTTCCACTTCGAGGGCTCCGAGGGGCTGCCGCTCGACCACTTCGCGGTGACGATGGAAGGCTCGCGCGACGAGGTCGCCGAGCGTGCCGTCCCGTTCCGCGAGGGCGAGGAGGTCCACGTCGACATCGTCGAGCCGCACATGTACGAGATCGACGACGCGGTGGCCAAGGTCGACGGCTACATCATCTCGGTGACGGGCGCCGGCCGGTTCGTCGGCCAGAAGCGGCTCGTGCGCATCGACGAGGCGGGCCGCACCTCCGCGGTCGCCCAGCTCATCGACCTCACCGACGAGGAGCGCGAGGAGGCCCAGGCCGCGCGCAAGGCGGCCGCGTCGAAGAGCACGCGGGGGCGGCGCGGCGGGCGCGGGCGGGGGTCGGGCACCGGGTCCGGCTCGGGCTCGGGCAGCACGCGGCGCACGAGCCGCGCGGGGCGCGCCGGGGAGGCCGCCGAGGCGGAGGCCACCGCCACGGGGGACGAAGAGAAGCCCGAGACGGCCGACGAGCCGCTGGGCGACGACGTCCGGACGGGCGTCGCGGCCGACGAGGCCGACGGGCCGCTCGAGGCGCCCGACGACTCCTCGATGCCCGACCCCGATGCGGACCCCCAGGCGGCCGCCGAGGACGATGTCCTAGACTCCACGACCCGGCGCCGCGGCCGCAGAGGCGGGCGGCGCCGTTCGCGCGCGAAGGCCGACGGCGCCGAAGCCGCCGAGGTCACGTCCTCACCCACCGACGCCAGCGACTGACGAGACGACGATGCCCGAGTTGATCACCAGCCCCTACGCCGTCGTCAAGACGGGCGGCAAGCAGTACCGCGTGACGGAGGGCCAGACGCTGCTCGTCGAGCGCCTGGCGCTCGAGGAGGGCGCGAAGCTCGATCTCGAGCCGCTGCTGTTCGCGAGGGGCGACTCGTCCGTCTTCGACCGCGACGGCCTCGGCAAGGTCACCGTCCAGGCAACCGTGGTGGCCCACGAGCGCGGCCCGAAGCTCCGCGTCTTCAAGTTCAAGCCCAAGCGCGGCTACAAGCGCCGGACGGGCCACCGCCAGGACCTCACCCGCATCCAGATCACGACCATCTCGGGGGGCTAGCTCTCAAATGGCGCACAAGAAGGGCCTCGGCTCCAGCCGCAACGGCCGCGACTCGAACCCCCAGCACCTCGGCGTCAAGGTCTTCGCCGGCCAGACGGTGACCGGCGGGGAGATCATCGTCCGCCAGCGCGGCACGAAGTTCAAGCCGGGCGCCGGCGTCGGCATCGGCAAGGACGACACGATCTACGCCAAGGCGGCGGGGATCGTGGAGTTCCGCGAGGGTCGTCGCGGACGGGTCATCTCCGTCACGGCTCCTGAGCCGTCGGCCTGATCAGGAGCTCGTTGACGTCCACGTGCGGCGGCTGCTGCACGGCATAGAGCACCGCGCGGGCGATGTCGTCGCCCTCGAGCGCGCGCATCTGCGGCGGGGAGTCGAAGAACGGGGTGTCGACCATGCCGGGCTCGATCACCGTCACGCGGCAGCCTGAGCCGTTGAGCTCCTGGCGCAGCGACTCGCCCATTGCGGTCGCCGCGAACTTCGTCGCCGAGTAGAGCGAGCCGGGCAGCGAGCGCCTCCCGGCGACGCTGCTCGTGATCAGCAGGTGGCCCTGCGTCGCGCGGAGGTGGTCGATCGTCGCGCGGATGGTCAGCGCGACGCCGTAGACGTTGGTGAGGATCATCGCCTTCCAGTCCTCGACCGGATCCGCCTTGCCCGGCGAGAAGGAACGCGCGCCGCCGAAGCCGGCGTTGGCGAAGACCACGTCGATCTGCCCGTAGGCGTCGATCGCGCCCTGGGCGAGGGCCTGGACGTCCTCCCACTCCGTGACGTCGGTGCGGACGGCGAGGGCGTGCTCCGCGCCGCCGAGCTCGTCGACGAGCGAGGCGAGCTTCTCCTCGCTGCGAGCGCCGAGGACGACGCGGTAGCCGGTGGCGACGGCGTGGCGGGCGGTGGCGGCGCCGATGCCGGTTGAGGCGCCGGTGATGAGGAAGACTGGGGAGGGCATGTCAGAATCGTATTTCGCCCTCCGATCAGCTCAGACCGACGGATCTGCGGGCGACGTCACACGATGTTGCACGACCGCGCCAAGATCGAGATCCGTGCCGGCGCCGGCGGCAACGGCTGCCTCTCCTTCCGCCGCGAGGCCCACGTCCCCAAGGGCGGGCCCGACGGCGGCGACGGCGGCCGCGGGGGCGACGTGGTCGTCCGCTGCGACGACTCGCTCCGCGACCTGCAGGCGTTCCGCCGCCGCGCGCACTTCCGCGCCGACCGTGGCGGTCACGGCGAGGGCGCGCTCCGCCACGGCCGCGACGGCGAGACGCTCGTGATCGCCGTGCCGCCGGGCACGCAGGTCGAGCGCTGGGACGGCACCCGCTATGACCTCGTCGCGCCCGGCCAGGAGGTCCTCGTCGCCCGCGGGGGGATCGGCGGCCGCGGCAACAAGCGCTTCGCCGGGCCGACCCGCCAGGCGCCGCGGCTGGCCGAGCGCGGCCTCGAGGGGGAAGAGGGCGAGCTCGTCCTCCAGCTCAAGCTGCTCGCCGACGTCGGGCTCGTCGGCCTGCCGAACGCGGGCAAGTCCTCCCTGCTGGCGCGGATCACGCGCGCCGCTCCCAAGGTCGGCGCCTATCCGTTCACGACGCTCGAGCCGGTGCTCGGCACGCTGCACGCCGGCGACCGGCAGCTGGTGATCGCCGACATCCCCGGGCTCATCGAGGGCGCCAGCGGCGGCGCCGGGCTCGGCCACGAGTTCCTCGCCCACGTCGAGCGCACGCGGCTGCTCGTTCACGTGCTCGAGCTCGCGCCGCTCGACGGCTCCGACCCCGAGGCCAACTACGAGACGATCGAGCGCGAGCTCGCGCTCCACGACCCGCGGCTCGCCGAGCTGCCGCGGCTGCTCGCCCTGTCGAAGGCCGACCTCGTCTCCGAGGAGGCGGGCGCCGCGGCCGTCGAGGCGTGGTCGGCGCGGGTGGAGCATCCGGTCCTGCTCATCTCGAGCGCGACGGGCCAGGGGCTCGACGCGCTCACCCGGGAGCTCCTGCGGCGCGTGCCGCTCGTCTCCGTGCGCGACGAGGCGGGGGAGGGGGCGGGCGAGTCGGGCGTCGCCGAGTTCAAGGTCTTCCGGCCGGCGGCGCCGCGCGCCTTCGAGGTCGAGAAGCTCGGCAAGGGCGAGTGGCGGGTCAGCGGCGAGGCGGTCGACCGGCTCATCGCCCGCCACGACCTCGAGCACGAGGACGCGCTGCCCCACGTCGAGGCCAAGCTGCGCTCGATGGGCGTCATCACCGCCCTCGAGGAGGCCGGGTTCGAACCGGGCGACGAGGTCGAGATCGGCGGCATCGTCTTCGAGCTCGACCCGGGCGCTCCGATATAAGCCGGGCCGGCATGCCCGTCACGGTCATCAAGCTCGGCTCCTCGATCGTGGCGGAGGACTCCGGCGAGCTGCGCGCGGAAGCCGTCGCGCGGATCTGCGACGAGGCCGCCGCCCTCCACGCCGCGGGCGAGGAGGTCGTCATCGTCACCTCGGGCGCGATCGCGCGGGGGATGCGGATGCTCGGGCTCGAGGTGCGCCCGCGGGCGATCGACGAGCTGCAGGCCGCCAGCGCCGTCGGCCAGGGGACGCTCTTTCGCACCTACGACGAGCTCATGCGGGCGCGCGGCGTGGCCACCGCCCAGGTCCTGCTCACGTTCTTCGACATGAGCGCGCGGCTGCACTACCTCAACGCCCGCCGCACGCTGCGCAAGCTGCTCGACTGGCGGATCATCCCGGTCATCAACGAGAACGACACGACCACGACGGACGAGATCTCCTTCGGCGACAACGACTTCCTCGCCGCCCAGGTCGCCGTCCTGCTCGGGGCGCGGCTGCTCATCCTGCTGACGGACACCGACGGCCTCTACACCGCCGACCCGCGCACCGACCCGGCCGCCGAGCCGATCCGCGAGGTGACGGACTTCGAGGCGCTCGACGCGCTCTCGATCGGCCACTCGAGCTCGCCGCTGGGCTCGGGCGGGATGCGCTCGAAGGTGGTCGCCGCCGAGATGGCCACCGCGGCCGGTGTCACCACGGTGATCGGCTCCGGTCGCCAGCCGGGGACGATCGCGCGCGCGGCGGCCGGCGAGGTGACGGGCACCCGCTTCCCGCCCCAGCCCGTGCGCCACTCGAGCTTCAAGCTGTGGCTGAAGTACGCCAAGCCGGGCCGCGGCACGCTGACGGTGGACGCCGGCGCCGAGCGCGCGCTGCGCGAGGGCGGGACGTCGCTGCTGCCGGTCGGCGTCGTCGCGGTCGAGGGGGAGTTCGACGCGGGTGACGCGGTGGCGATCCGCGCCGCGGGCGCCGGCGCGGGGGCGCCGCCGATCGGCAAGGGGATCTGCAACTACTCCGCGGCGGAGCTCCAGCGCGTGCGCGGGATGAAGTCCGCGCAGGTCCGGGAGGTCCTGCCCCGGGCGACCGAGGAGGCGGTCCACCGGGACTACTTCGTGCTGGCGTAGCGCCGGGCGCTCAGCCGCCGCCGCCGTCCCCGCCGCCGAAGTCCGTACACCGGGCGGCAGAAGCGCTCGCAGGCGCTCGTGTCGAGGGTGAACTCCTGCCAGAGCCGGTCGACCGCCCCGGACGGCATGCCGAGCGGCGTGTCGCGGCGGTGCGCGCCGGCCGCGAACTTGAGGCCGAGCTCGGCGAGCGCGATGTCCTCCCGGCTCAGCGAGGGTGGGCGCGCAGGACGCGGTCGCTCGCGCCGGCGGGCAGCGCGAAGGCGATCGCGGCCTTCTCGGCGCGGGCCGGGCGCCGTCTGTGGATCCGTAAGGCGGCCGGCGAGCGCCACGGCCGCGATCGTCCGGCGGTGCGGCCGTTTCTCGCAGGCGCAGGCATCGCTGGCGTACGCTGTGTGACCCATGGCGCTCGCGGAACGCACCTCGGTCACCGACCTCTGCCTCGCGGCCCGCGACGCGGCCCGCCGGCTCGCGCTCGTCGACTCGGGGCGCCGGGATCGCGCGCTGATCGCGATAGCGGAGGCGCTCGAGGAGCGAACGCCCGAGATCCTGGAGGCCAACGTGCGCGACCTCGAGGCGGGCCGGGCGGCCGGGCTCTCGCGGGCGCTGATGGACCGCCTCGCGCTCGACGCGGGCCGCGTCGCCGGGATGGCGGACGGCGCGCGGGCGATCGCGGCGCTGAGCGACCCGGTCGGCGAGGTCATCGACGGCTTCCGGCTGCCCAACGGGCTCGACGTCCGCAAGGTCCGCGTCCCCCTCGGCGTCGTCGCGGTGGTCTACGAGGCGCGGCCGAACGTGACGATCGACGCCGCCGCGCTCGCGCTGAAGTCCGGGAACGCCGTGGTGCTCCGGGGCTCCTCCTCGGCCGCGCACTCCAACGCCGTGCTCGCCGGCGTCGCCCGCGAGGCCGCCGAAGCGGCGGGGCTGCCCCCCGGGTGCGTCGCGCTGGTGGCCGGCGGCGGGCGCGAGGAGCTCGCCGAGCTCGCCACCCAGGAGGGCGTCGTCGACCTGATCATCCCCCGCGGCGGCGAGGGGCTCAAGGCGGCGCTCAGCGCGGTGGCCACCGTGCCGGTCATCTACGCCGCGTCGGGCAACTGCCACGTCTTCGTCGACGCGAGCGCCGATCTCGCCGATGCCGAGGCGATCGTGTTGAACGCCAAGACCCAGCGGCCCGGCGTCTGCAACGCCGCCGAGACGCTCCTGGTGCACGCCGACGCCGCGCCGGCGTTCCTCCCGGGGGCGCTGCGCGCGCTCGCGGCTGCGGGGGTCGAGCTGCGCGTCGACGGCCGGGCGCGGGCCCTGGCGGGGCCGGAGCTCGAGGTGGCCGACGCGACGGAGGAGGACTGGGTCCAGGAGTTCCTCGCGCTCGTGCTCGCCGTCCGGGTGGTCGACTCGGTGCAGGAGGCCGTCGAGCACGTCAACCGCTACGGGTCGGGGCACTCCGAGGCGATCGTCACGCGCGACACCGAGGCCGCGCGCGCCTTCCAGCTGGGCGTCGACGCCGCCTGCGTCTACGTCAACGCCTCGACCCGCTTCACCGACGGCGGGGAGTTCGGGATGGGCGCCGAGATCGGCAACTCGACCCAGAAGCTCCACGCGCGCGGCCCGATCGGCCTGCGCGAGCTGTGCACCTTCAAGTACCTCGTCGAGGGGTCCGGGCAGGTCCGCCCGTAGGGGCCGCAGCGGCGGCTCGTGGCCCGTGGCGCGCATCGGGATCCTGGGCGGGACGTTCAACCCGCCGCACCTCGGGCACCTCGTCTGCGCGCAGGAGGCGATGATCGCGCTCGGGCTCGACTCGGTCGTGCTCGTGCCGGCGGGCGCGCCGCCGCACAAGGACGTCCTGGACGACCCCGGGGCCGAGCACCGGGTCGCGCTCTGCGAGGCGGCGGTGGCCGGCGACGACCGCTTCTCCGTCTCGCGGATGGAGCTCGAGCGGCCGGGCGCGTCCTACAGCGTCGATACCCTGAGAGCACTGCATGAGCGCGAACCGGAGCACGACCTGACCTTCGTCGTCGGCGGCGACATGGCCCACTCGTTCCCCGAATGGCGGGAGCCGGAGGCGATCCTCGAGCTCGCCGAACTGGGGGTGGCCGAGCGCGAAGGGGTCCGCCGGGCCGACATCGCCGAGCGCCTGCGCCCGCTGCGCGTCGCCCCCGAGCGGGTCCGCTTCTTCGACATGCCGCGCATGGACATCTCCTCGTCGCTGATCCGCCGCCGGGCGGCCGCCGGGTGGCCCGTGCGTTACCTCGTGCCGAGCGGCGTGGCGGAGTACATCGCCCGCGAGCGGCTCTACGGCTCCGGCGCGGTGGCGGGGGCGCGGCCGTGAACGGCGGCGCCGGACAGGCCCGGATGGCGGCCGGCGAGGAGCTCGCGGGCGTGGCGCTCGCCGAGGCGATCGCCGGCTACGCGGCCGACAAGAAGGCGGTCGAGGTCGTCGAGCTCGACCTCCGCGGCGTGCTCGGCTACACGGACTACTTCATCGTCTGCTCCGGCAACACCGAGCGCCAGACGAAGGCCATCCACGACGGGATCCACCTGGGGATGAAGGACGAGCACGGTCTGCTCCCGCGCCGGGTGGAGGGCGCCGCCGAGGCGCGCTGGATCCTCATGGACTACCTCGACGTGGTCGTCCACGTCTTCACGCCCGAGGCGCGGGACTACTACCGCCTCGAGCAGCTCTGGGGCGAGGCGCCCAAGCGCACGTTCGACCCCCGCAACGACTGAGGCCGCCCTCGCTAGGAGGACGGCCTCGGTCAGGTGGAGCTAGCCGGGCTCGAACCGGCGACCTTCTGGCTGCCAGCCAGACGCTCTCCCAGCTGAGCTATAGCCCCGGGGAACTCGTAGTGGGCCGCGTATCTTACACGCTGGCGCTGATGGTTCCTTGCCGCGGCCAGCCGGAGATGAGCGTGTGATCGGCCGGCGACCAGGTCGGCGGGCAAGGCGTAGCAGCGGTCGAGTTCGGCGCAGTAGGCGGCCAGGACATCGATCTCCCCGTCGACGTATCCCCGTCGCGCGAGACCGCCTCCGCGGGTCCGTCGACAGCTGAACGCGCGGACGTCGACCACGTCGCCGTGGCGGACGGCCCACTTGCATTGAACCTTGAGCAGCGTGCCGTCGACATCGAACACCAAGTCGTAGCGGCCACCCTCGCAGAGCGGCTTGAGGACTCCGTAGCCCTGGCGGGCGGCCGCTGCGGCGATCGCCGTCTCGGCGATCGCCCCCTTCTGGTTGGTGGTGAGGCTCACCGGGGGCGGCGCCTCCGCCGCTCCGGCGCCCGTGCGGTGCTCAGCCCTGGCGCCGCGGGCGCTGGGGGATGAACTCGGGCACCTCGCCGAAGTCGGCGCGCGGCGGCGACGGGCCCGCCCGGGGCGCCGACCCGTTGGCGGGCTCGGAGTAGCCCGCGCGCTCGAGCATCGCGAGGAACGACCGGTGGGCGCTCGCGACGTCCTTGAGCAGCCGGTCGGCGTTCGCGTGCAGCGAGTCGCCCAGCGCGCGGAGGTTGTCGCTGAGCTCCGTGCCCTCCTCGAGGATCTCCGCGGCCATCTCGCGGGCCTTGCGGACCTCCTCCCGCGCGTCTCGCGCGGCAGCGTCGCGGGTCTCGGTGGCGAAGACCTCGGCGATCCGCTGGGTCTCGCTCGCCTCGGACTGCGCGCGGTCCACGACCCGGGCCGCCTGGGCGGTGGCCTGCTCGCGGATGCGCGCGGCGTCCGCCTCCGCCGTCGTGTGCAGCGTCGCGGCCCGCCGCTGGGCATCGGCGAGGATGTCCTGCGCCTCGGCCTCCGCGGCGGTCACCCGGTTCTCGGCCGCGCGCCTCGCCTCGGCGATCCGCTCGGCCGAGCGGCGCTCGGCCTCGACGCGCATCTGGTCGGCGGCCTCCTCGGCCGCCATGAGGATCGATTCGATCCGCCGGCTCGCCCGCCCGGCGCCGGCGACCTCGTCCTCCGCGGGGTTCGCGCCCTCGCCCTCGGTGCTCATAGCGCAAGGCTACGTCGGCGTCCGGCGGGATCCCCCGCACCGCCCGGGGCGGCCCAGGCCGACCGCTAACCTCACCGCCTCCATGAGCGAGCAGCGCTACGAGCCGCACGGCATCGAGTCCCGCTGGCAGGCCGTCTGGGAGCAGGAGCGCACATGGGAGGTCTCCAACGACGCCCCCGCCGGCGCGCAGAAGTCCTACGTGCTCGAGATGCTGCCGTACCCCTCGGGCGAGCCGCACATGGGGCACCTGAAGGTCTATTCGATCGGCGACGCGATCGCCCACTTCCATCGCCGCACGGGCCGCCGCGTGCTGCACCCGATGGGCTACGACGCCTTCGGACTGCCGGCCGAGAACCACGCGATCCGCACGGGGGAGCACCCCCGCGAGTCCACCGCCGCCTCGATCGCCTCCTTCCAGCGCCAGTTCCGCTCGTGGGGGGTCTCGATCGACTGGTCGCGGGAGTTCGGCACGCACGAGCCGCGCTACTACCGCTGGACGCAGTGGCTCTTCCTGCGGCTCTTCGAGCGCGGCCTCGCCTACCGCAAGGAGGCGGCGGTCAACTGGTGCCCCGTGGATGCCACGGTGCTCGCCAACGAGCAGGTCGTCGACGGCCACTGCGAGCGCTGCGGGGCCGAGGTCGAGGCACGACAGCTCGAGCAGTGGTTCTTCCGCATCACGGACTACGCCGACCGGCTGCTCGACGACCTCGAGACGGTCGACTGGCCCCAGAACGTGGTCACCATGCAGCGCAACTGGATCGGCCGCTCCGAGGGCG
Source organism: Actinomycetota bacterium (assembly GCA_030773575.1). Taxonomy (GTDB): domain Bacteria; phylum Actinomycetota; class Thermoleophilia; order Solirubrobacterales; family Solirubrobacteraceae; genus JACCYI01. Next base: position 1,829 of record JALYMV010000452.1, on the reverse strand, counting down.
CGGAGGTGTCCTTCAGCTGCCCCGAGCTGGGCGTCGACTACCCCGTCTTCACCACCCGGCCCGACACGCTCTTCGGCGCGACCTTCTTCGTCATGGCGCCTGAGCACCCGGACGTCATGCGCCTCGTGGAGGGCACCGAGCACGAGGAGGCGGTCCGCGACTACGTCAACCACGCGCTCGCCGAGAGCTCCGAGGAGCGGGGCTCGGCCGACCGCAACAAGACGGGCGTGCCGCTCGGGCGCACGGTGGTCAACCCGGTCAACGGCGAGCGCATCCCGATGTGGGTCGCCGACTACGTGCTCATGGAGTACGGGACCGGCGCGATCATGGCCGTGCCGGGCCACGACGAGCGCGACTTCGAGTTCGCGAACGCTTTCAACCTCCCCATCAAGCGGGTGGTGGGCGGCGGCGAGGAGCTCCCCTACCCGGGCGACGGCCCGATCGTCCATTCCCATCCCGACTTCGACGGCCTGGGCAACCGGGAGGCGCTCGACCGGATCGTCGACTGGCTCGACGTCAACGGAACGGGTCACCGGTCGATCAACTACCGCCTGCGCGACTGGCTGCTCTCCCGCCAGCGCTACTGGGGCTGCCCGATCCCGATCCTCTACTGCGATCGCTGCGGGATCGTGCCCGTGCCCGACCACCAGCTGCCGGTCGAGCTGCCCGACGTGCGCGACTTCGCGCCGAAGGGCCGCTCGCCCCTGGCGGCGGCCGAGGAGTGGGTGAACACGAGGTGCCCGACCTGCGACGGCCCGGCGCGGCGCGAGACGGACACGATGGACACCTTCGTCGACTCGTCCTGGTACTTCCTGCGCTACTGCGACGCGCTCAACGACGAGGCCCCGTGGGACCCCGCCGTCCTGCGCCGCTGGGCGCCCGTCGACCAGTACATCGGCGGGGTGGAGCACGCGATCCTGCACCTGATGTACGCCCGGTTCTTCACCAAGGCGTTCACCGACATGGACCTGCTCGACGCCGAGGAGCCCTTCAAGGCGCTGTTCACGATCGGGATGATCACGCGCGACGGCGCGAAGATGTCGAAGTCCAAGGGCAACGTCATCTCGCCGTCGGCCTACGTCGAGCGCTACGGGGCCGACACGGCGCGCTGCTACGTCCTCTTCATCGGCCCGCCCGACCAGGACGCCGACTGGTCCGACGAGGGGGTCGAGGGCGTGCACCGCTTCCTCTCGCGGTTGTGGCGGCTCGGCGAGGAGGTCGCCGCCACAGCGGGGCCCGGTCCTGTCCTCGGGCCGCTCGAGCCGCCCGAGGGCGAGGACCTCGAGCTGATGCGCAAGGCGCACTGGGCGATCGAGAAGGTGACCAACGACATGGCCGGGCGCTTCGCGTTCAACACGGCGATCGCTGCCGTCATGGAGCTCGTCAACGAGTGCTACCGACGCCGGGAGGCCGTACAGCCCGCCAGCCTGCACTTCGCCACGGCGACCGCCGCCTCGCTCATCTTCCCGTTCGCACCGCACACCGGCGCGGAGGTGTACGACCGGCTGACGGGCGAGCGGGTGTGGGAGCAACCGTGGCCCGCGCCCGACCACTCGCTGCTCGAGCGCGAGACGTCCGAGATCGTCCTCCAGGTCAACGGGAAGGTCCGCGACCGCATGGAGGCGCCGACCGCCGCCGAGCGCGACGAGCTCGAGGAGCTCGCGCGCGGGCGCGACCGGGTGCAGGCCCACATCGACGGCAAGGCGATCGTCAAGGTGGTCGTCGTGCCGGGCAAGCTCGTCAACTTCGTCGTCCGCTAGGCGCGCGTGCCGCGGCCGGCCGCGTGGATCGCCGTGGTGGGGCCCGGCGAGGCCGGCGAACGCGAGCTC
>JALYMV010000451.1 GCA_030773575.1 Actinomycetota bacterium | reverse complement strand
CCTGCGCCGCCTGCGCCGCCTGCGCCGCCTGCGCCGCCGACGCCGCCGGTCACAACCGCGCCCCCGCGCGACGTCACGGGTCCCGACCTCACCGGGACGCGCATCCCCCGGACGATCAAGCTGGCCGACCTGCGCCGCCGCGGCCTGCGCGTCGTGCTCGGCTCGCGGAACCGGGACCGCGTGCTCGGCCTCGCGACGCTGACCGGCCGGCTGAAGGGCCGCGCGCCGGGCGCCGCCATCGGCGATCTGATCATCGCCCAGAAGACCCAGGGCTTCACGGGCCGGACCACCCTCCGGCTCAAGCCGACGCGGAAGCTCGGCCGCTCGATCCGCCGCGGGTCGCGGCTGCGCGTCGTCGTCGAGGTCCGCGACCTCGCCGGGAACGTCAGCCGCGTCAGCGCGCGGGTGCGGGTCCGCTAATCCAGGAAGAGGGCTTCAAGCTCGAGCCCGAAGCCGGGGAGCTGCGGCGAGGTGAGGGCCTCGCCGCGGGCGACCTCGAGGGCGACGTCGAACTCGGGCGCCGCCGGGGCCGATCGGCGATAGACGAGGACGGTGTCGGCGACGTGGTCGACGAGCCAGAGCTCGGGCAGGCGGTTGGCCTCGTAGCGGGCCTTCTTGACGCCGAGGTCGAAGCGCCAGGTCGAGGGGGAGCGGACCTCGATCGCCAGGTCGGGCGGCGAGGGGAGGAAGACGGCGTCGCGCGAGGGGCGGTCGGGGCCCGCGACCCACCAGACGTCGGGCGCGTAGACGTTGCGCTCGTCGACGCGGACGTCCACCGACAGGCTGGCGCGCCCCCGGCCCGGCGCCGCCCGCGTCCACTCGCGCAGCACCGCGTAGAGCTCGCCGACCAGGTACTGGTGGTAGCCGGACGGCTCGTTCACGACGACCCCGCCGTCGATGAGCTCCGAGAAGCGCGGCCACTCCCTCCGGGTGAGGTACTCCGCGGCGGTGAGTCGGGTCGTGACGGCCATCGCACTGCGAAGCGTAGTCGCGCACGCCCCGGGGCTCGCCCCCCTCGCAGGGCCGTACCATCCCCCCATGGCCATCGAGGACAAGGACACCGCCGGCGACATCTCCGTCGCGCCGATCGTCGGCCCCGGCGACCCCCGGCGCTTCACCGACTCGGGCATCGAGATCCAGCGGCTCTACACGGAGGACGACCTGCCCGAGGACCTCGCGGAGCGCCTCGGCCTGCCCGGCGAGCCGCCGTACACGCGCGGCGTGCACGGGGAGATGTACCGCAAGCGCCTGTGGACGATGCGCCAGTACGCGGGCTACGCCTCGGCCAAGGAGTCCAACGAGCGTTACAAGTACCTGCTCGAGCACGGGTCGACCGGGCTGAGCATGGCCTTCGACCTGCCGACCCAGCTCGGCCTCGACTCCGACGACCCGATGTGCCTGGGCGAGGTCGGCCGCACCGGCGTCGCGATCGACACGATCGACGACATGCGCACGGCCTTCGACGGCATCCCGCTCGACGAGGTCTCCACCTCGATGACCATCAACGCGCCCGCCGCCTGCCTGCTGCTGCTCTACCAGCTCGTGGGCGAGGAGCAGGGCGTCGACTCGCGAAAGCTCCGCGGGACCACACAGAACGACATCCTCAAGGAGTACATCGCGCGCGGGAACTACATCTACCCGCCGAAGCCGTCCATGCGGCTGACCACGGACCTCTTCGCCTACTGCCAGGCGAACGTCCCGAAGTGGAACACGGTCTCCATCTCGGGCTACCACTTCCGGGAGAAGGGCTGCTCGGCCGTCCAGGAGGTCGCCTTCACGCTGGCCAACGGCATGGCCTACGTGCAGGCGGCGCTCGACGCCGGCCTCGCGGTCGACGACTTCGCGCCGCGCCTGGCCTTCTTCTTCAACGGCCACAACAACGTCTTCCAGGAGGTGGCGAAGTTCCGCGCCGCCCGGCGGATGTGGGCCGAGTACATGGCCGAGCGCTTCGGGGCCAAGGACTCCAACTCGCTCAAGATCCGCTTCCACACCCAGACAGGCGGCGTCACGCTCACCGCCCAGCAGGCGGTCAACAACATCGTCCGCGTCGCGCTCCAGGGCTTCGCCGCGGTCTGCGGCGGCACGCAGTCGCTCCACACCAACGGCTACGACGAGGCGCTCGCGCTGCCGAGCGAACGCGCCGCCAAGATCGCGCTGCGCACGCAGCAGATCATCGCCCACGAGTCGGGCGCCACCGACACCGTCGACCCGTTCGCGGGCTCCTACTTCGTCGAGGCGCTCACCGACGAGATCGAGTCGCGCGCCCGCACGCTGATCGGCCGCATCGACGAGATGGGCGGCTCGGTCAACGCGATCTCCTACATGATCGGCGAGATCGACGAGTCCGCCTGGGGCTACCAGGAGCGCTACCGCACGGGCCAGGACATCGTCGTCGGCGTCAACAAGTACGTCGAGGGCGAGCTCGAGGTGGAGGACATCCTGCGCGTCGACCCCGCGTCTGAGAAGGCGCAGGTCGACCGGCTCGAGGCGTTCAAGGAGAGCCGCGACTCCGAGCTCGTCGCGCGGCGCCTCGAGGAGATCCGCGAGGCCGCCCGCGGGACGGACAACCTGCTGCCCGTGCTGCGCGAGGCGCTGCGCGACCGCTGCTCGCTCGGGGAGGTCTGCTCGGCGATGCGCGACGAGTTCGGGTCCTACCAGCCCGAGGGCTGACCCGTACACTGCGGCGCCCCATGACCCAGCGCCGGAAGAGTCCCGAGACCTACGAGGAGAAGCTCGCCCAGCTCGAGGAGCTGCGCCTCGCCGCCGCCCACTCCTCCCCCGAGGCCGAGGAGAAGCAGCACGCGAAGGGCAAGTACACCGCCCGCGAGCGCATCGAGAAGCTGCTCGATCCGGGCTCCTTCCAGGAGCTCGACACCTTCGTCCGCCACCGGACCTACGAGTTCGACATGCAGAAGAACCGGCCCTGGGGCGACGCGGTCGTCACCGGGCACGGGACGATCGACGGCCGACGCGTCTGCGTCTTCTCCCAGGACTTCACGGTCTTCGGCGGCTCGCTCGGCGAGGTGATGGCCGAGAAGATGTGCAAGGTGATGGACCTGGCCGCCAAGATCGGCTGCCCGGTCATCGGCATCAACGACTCGGGCGGCGCGCGCATCCAGGAGGGCGTCGTCTCCCTCGGCGCCTACGGCGACGTCTTCGTGCGCAACGTGAAGTGCTCGGGCGTGATCCCGCAGATCTCGCTGATCATGGGCCCGTGCGCGGGCGGCGCGGTCTACTCGCCGGCGATCACCGACTTCATCTTCATGGTGAAGGAGACCTCGCACATGTTCATCACGGGCCCCGACGTCATCAAGACGGTGACGGGCGAGGAGGTCGGCTTCGAGGAGCTCGGCGGGGCGATGAGCCACAACACGAAGTCGGGCGTCGCCCACTTCGCCTCCGAGGACGAGGACGCCTGCCTGGAGGACACCCGCTACCTGTTCTCCTTCCTGCCGCCCAACAACCTCGACATGCCGCCGCGCGTGGCGCCGTCCGACGACCCGCTGCGGATGGATCCCGAGCTCGACACGGTGGTCCCCGACAACCCGACCAAGCCGTACGACATGCGCAACGTCGTCCGCCACATCGTCGACGACGGCGAGTTCTTCGAGGTGCACGAGCACCACGCCAGGAACATCATCTGCGGCTTCTCGCGCCTCAACGGCTACGCGGTCGGCGTGGTCGGCAACCAACCGAGCCAGCTCGCGGGCGTGCTCGACATCGACGCGAGCGCCAAGGCCGCCCGCTTCGTGCGCACCTGCGACGCGTTCAACATCCCCATCCTCACCTTCTGCGACGTCCCGGGCTTCCTCCCGGGCACCGCGCAGGAGTGGGGCGGCATCATCCGCCACGGCGCCAAGCTCCTCTACGCGTTCACCGAGGCGACCGTGCCGAAGATCACGGTGGTCACCCGCAAGGCCTACGGCGGCGCCTACGACGTCATGTCGTCCAAGCACCTGCTGGCCGACTTCAACTTCGCGTGGCCGACGGCGGAGGTCGCCGTCATGGGCCCCGAGGGCGCGGTCAACATCATCTACCGGCGCGACATCGCCAGCTCGCCGACGCCCGACGAGCGCCGGCAGAAGCTGATGGACGACTACAAGGCGCGCTTCGCCAACCCCTACAGCGCGGCCGAGCGCGGCTACATCGACGACGTCATCGTCCCGCACGAGACGCGGCCGAAGGTCATCACCGCGCTCGAGACCCTGCTCACCAAGCGCGAGCCGGGCCCCAAGCGCAAGCACGGCAACATCCCCCTGTAGCGTTGGCCTCCGGATGCCCAACCGACGCCCGAAGCTCGAGCTCCGTGGCTCCGCGGCCACGCCGGAGGAGGCCGCGGCGGTGATCGCGGCGGTCGAGCAGTTTCTCCGCGACACCGTCCCGCCGGTCGTCGCAGCACCCACGGGCCCGAGCCCGTGGGTGCGCGCGGCGCTGCTCGAGGCGGTCAGCCGCGAGCCCGAGCGGTTCTAGGCGCTGTCGGCGACCGCCTCCGTCACGGCGTTCGGGCCGTCGAAGGAGTCCTTGCCCATGGACTGCAGCTGATCGACGATGGCCTGCGGTGCGCCGTTGGACTGCGCGGCGGAGACGAGGTCGTCCTTGGAGGCGGGGTAGTCGACGCCCTTGAGATGCTTCTGGAGCTCGATGGGATTGAAGTCGGCCATGGCGGGGCCCCTACCCACGCTCAGGGGCGTCACACATCGCCGACCGAGGCGACCGCGCGCCGTTGAATGCGCCCGCGAGACACGAGCAGGATCGCGAGCACGCCCCCGGGCACGGCGACGAGGACGGCCGGCGGAACTTCGGCGCCGGCCTTCGAGACCAGGCCCATCGCCGAGCCGATGAGCACGACGGCCAGCACGATCCGCAGCGCGTTGGTGGGGACCTTGGGTGTGAGGCTCGAGCCGAGGACGACCCCGGGGACCGATCCGCAGAGAATGGTCGCCGCCAGCAGGTAGTCGATGTTGCCGGCGATCATGTGCGCGACCGTGGCGGCCCACAGGAGCACGGCGGCGTGGAAGACGTCCGTGCCCACGACCCGCGTCGGGACCAGCCGGAACACCAGGATGAGCGCCACCGCGATCAGGCCGCCGCTGCCGGCCGACGTGACGCCGAGCACGAAGCCGACGAAGCCGCCCACGACCACCGCCCGGACCTTGTCGCCCCGCGTGCCGCGAAAGCCGTGGACCTCGGACTCCGAGAGGTACGGGAAGACCATGATGCGCACGAGCACGGCGACGCCGGTCAGGAGCAGGGCGCCCGCGACCGCCACCAGCACGTACTTGTCGAACGCGCCGCCGGCCTCGCCGGCGAGGATCTGCAGGGAGACGACGCCCGCGATCGCCGACGGGACGGAGCCGACCGCCATCCAGCCCGAGAGCCGCATGTCGACGAGGCCGTTGCGGAAGTGCCGCCAGCCGCCGACCGTCTTCGTGACCGCGCCATAGGCCAGGTCGGTCCCGATCGCGGTCACGGGACTGACGCCGAAGATGAGGATCAGGATCGGCGTCATCAGCGCCCCGCCGCCCATGCCGGTCAGACCGACGAGGATGCCGACCGCGAGGCCGAAGACGATGATGGCGGGATCCATGTGCGAAGGCGTCCGAGGGGCAAGCTGACTAACCGCACCAACTTGGTGATGTTGGAGGCTACCAGCTCAACGCGCGAGCCAGGCGTCCGGCGAGGCCGCCAGCCGCTCGACGGCCTCGGGCAGGCGCCCGCGCGCGACGTCCTCCACCGTGGTGCCCTCGAGCACCAGGCGGATGCTCGCCCGCAGGGCGATCCACACGTCCCGCAACGGCTCGGCGGGACCCTGGTAGGCCAGCGACTCCGGCCGCGCACCACGCACGCCGGCCAGGGGTCCCTCGACCGCCCGGATGACGTCGGCAAGGGATATCTCGGCGGCCGCGCGGGCCAGCCGGTAGCCGCCGTCGTTGCCGCGTTGGCTGGAGACGACCTGCGCTCGGCGGAGCGCCACGAGGATGTTCGTGAGGAAGTGGCCGGGGATCTGCTGGGCGTCGGCGATCGCCTCCGACGTGACGAGCCGGCCGTCGGCGGCCGCCAGCTCGACGACGGCGCGGACCGCATAGTCGGCGCGGGCGGACAGCCGCACGCCGGTCAGCGTCCCCGGTCGAGCAGCGCCCGAAGCGCGGCGACCGCCTCGGCGATCGCGACCGTGCCCCCATCGAGCCGCAGCTCGGCGTCCGCCGGTGGCTCGTACGGTGCTCCGACCCCGGTCAGGTCGGGGATCTCGCCCCGGCGCGCCCGGGCGTAGAGCCCCTTCGGGTCGCGCCGCTCGCAGATCTCGAGCGGCGTGTCGACCCACACCTCGGCGAACCGCAGGCCGGCCGCGTCGTGGAGTGCCCGGGCGGCCTGGCGGTCGGCGGCGTACGGGCTGACGAGGCTCACGAGCGCCACCGTACCGCTGTCGGCGAGGAGCGCCGCGACGTGCGCCGTGCGCCGGACGTTCTCCGCCCGGTCGGCCGCCGAGAAGCCGAGGTCGCCGTTGAGGCCGTGGCGGAGGTCGTCGCCGTCCAGCAGGTAGGCGGGCCGGCCGGACTCGACGAGCGCCGCCTCCAGTGACGCGGCGAGCGTCGACTTGCCCGAGCCGGAGAGCCCGGTGAACCAGACGGTGGCGCCCTGGACCCCCAGGGCGGCCCAACGGCGCGGGCGGTCGAGCGCCCGCGAGTGCCTGGTCACGTTCGGCGAGCGGGGCGCCGCGCCGCTCATCGGTCGGAGCTCAGGACCATCCCGGCGCCCACGGTGAAGTTGGTCGCCTCGTCGATGAGGATGAAGCTCCCCGTCGTGCGATTGTCGCGGTAGGGGTCGACGAGCAGCGGCGCGCTGGCGCGCAGGTGCACGCGGCCGATGTCGTTGAGCCCGAGGCCCGTCGCGTCCTGGTCGCGGTGGAGCGAGTTGACGTCGACGCGGTAGCGGAGCTCGTCGACGACCGCCTTGCAGACGGACGTCGTGTGCTTGAGCGCGTAGCGCCCGCCCGGGGTCATCGGCTTGTCGGCCATCCAGCAGACCATGGCGTCGAACGTCCGCGTCGGCTCCGGGTGGTTGTGAAGGCGGCAGATCATGTCGCCGCGCGAGACGTCGACCTCGTCCTCGAGGCGCAGGGTCACGGACATGGGCGGATAGGCCGCGTCGAGGGGCCCGTCGTAGGTGTCGATCGCGGCGACGCGCGTCTGGCGGCCCGTGGGCAGCACCATCACGTCGTCGCCCACCTTGAAGACGCCGCTGGCCACCTGGCCGGCGTAGCCCCGGTAGTCGTGGTACTCGGGGAGCGTCGGCCGGATGACCCACTGCACGGGGAAGCGGCAGTCGATGAGGTTGCGGTCGGAGGCGATGTGGACGTGCTCGAGGTGGTACAGCAGCGACGTGCCCTCGTACCAGGGCATCCGCGCGGATCGCTCGACGATGTTGTCGCCGTGCAGGGCGGAGATCGGGAAGAAGGTCAGGTCGTGGATGTCGAGCTTCGCCGCCCACTCCGAGAAGTCGGCGCGGATCTGCTCGTAGACCGCCTCGTCGTAGCCGACGAGATCCATCTTGTTGACGGCGACCGCGAGGTGGGGGATGCGCAGGAGCGACGCGAGGAAGGCGTGGCGGCGCGACTGCTCGAGGACGCCCTTGCGCGCATCGACGAGCACGATGGCCAGGTCGGCCGTCGAGGCACCCGTCACCATGTTGCGGGTGTACTGCAGGTGCCCCGGGGTGTCCGCGATGATGAACTTGCGCCGGGGCGTCGCGAAGTAGCGGTAGGCGACGTCGATCGTGATGCCCTGCTCGCGCTCGGCGCGCAGGCCGTCGGTGAGCAGGGCGAGGTTGACGTACCCGTCGCCGCGCTGCTCGCTGGTCTGCCTGACGGCCTCGAGCTGGTCCTCGAAGATCGCCTTCGAGTCGTGGAGGAGCCTGCCGATCAGCGTGCTCTTGCCGTCGTCGACCGAGCCGGCCGTCGCCAGGCGGAGCATGTCGGTCGCCGCGGGCGCCGCCGGGTTCGCCACGCCGTTGCCGCCGGCGCCCGGCATCAGAAGTAGCCCTCGCGCTTGCGGTCCTCCATCGCCGCCTCCGTCGCCCGGTCGTCGGCACGGGTCTGCCCGCGCTCGGTGATCCGGGTGGCCGCGATTTCCTCGATGACCGTGTCGAGCGTCGCCGCGGTCGAGGCCACCGCCCCGGTGCAGCTCATGTCGCCGACGGTCCGGTAGCGGACGCTCGCGGTGAACGGCTCCTCGCCCGGCAGCCGCTCGACGAACTCCGAATCGGCGTAGAGCATGCCGTCGCGCTCGAACACGACCCGCTCGTGCGCCATGTACAGCGACGGGATCTCGAGCTCCTCCTGGCGGATGTACTGCCAGACGTCGAGCTCCGTCCAGTTCGACAGGGGGAACACGCGCACGTGCTCGCCCCGCCCGATCCGGCCGTTGTAGAGGCCCCAGAGCTCCGGCCGCTGGCTCTTGGGGTCCCACTGCCCGAAGTCGTCGCGGAAGGAGAAGACCCGCTCCTTCGCCCGGGCGCGCTCCTCGTCGCGGCGAGCGCCGCCAAAGGCGGCGTCGAACCGGTGCTCCTCGATCGCAGCGAGCAGCACGGCGGTCTGCAGGCGATTGCGCGACGCCCGCGGGCCGGTCTCCTCGATCACGCGGCCCGTGTCGATGGCCTCCTGGACCGAGGCGACGACGAGCCGGGCGCCGAGCTCGGCGATGCGGCGGTCGCGGAACTCGATGACCTCCGGGAAGTTGTGCCCGGTGTCGACGTGCATGACCGCGAACGGCATGCGGCCGGGCCAGAACGCCTTCTCGGCCAGCCGCAGCAGGACGATGGAATCCTTGCCGCCGGAGAAGAGCAGGACCGGACGCTCGAACTCGGCCGCCACCTCACGCATGATGTGGATCGACTCGGCCTCGAGGGCCTGCAGTTGCGAGACCTCGTACCGCGTCATGAGCGTGCGCAGCTTAGCGGCGCCCATGCCTGGGAGGCCTGGCTCGGCGCCCGCCGGATACCATCCCGCGCCGCATGTTCTCCAAGGTCCTCGTAGCCAACCGCGGCGAGATCGCCGTCCGCGTCATCCGCGCCCTCGACGAGCTCGGGATCGCCTCCGTGGCCGTCTACTCGGAGGCCGACCGCGACGCGCAGCACGTCAAGCGTGCGGGAGAGGCCTACCTCCTCGGCCCCGGCCCGGCGGCCGAGTCCTACCTCAAGGTCGACAAGCTGCTCGAGGTCATCGAGCAGTCGGGCGCCGAGGCCGTGCACCCCGGCTACGGCTTCCTGGCCGAGAACGCCCCGTTCGCCCGGGCGCTCGAGGAGCGCGGCATCGTCTTCATCGGCCCGCCCGCGTCGGCGATCGACGCGATGGGCTCCAAGACCCGCGCCCGGGAGCTGATGAAGGCGGCCGGCGTCCCGATCGTCCCCGGCACCACCGACCCGGTGGCGACGGTGGACGACGCCCGCAAGATCATCGCCGACTCGATCGGCTTCCCCGTCGCGGTGAAGGCGGCGGGCGGCGGCGGCGGCAAGGGCTTCCGCGTCGCGCTCGAGGAGAAGGACCTCGAGGCGGCGTTCGAGGGCGCGGCGCGCGAGGGCGAGAAGTTCTTCGGCGACGCGACCGTCTACCTGGAGCGCTACCTCCCCGACCCCCGCCACGTCGAGGTCCAGATCCTCGCCGACCGGCACGGCAACACCATCCACCTCGGCGAGCGTGACTGCTCCATCCAGCGCCGCCACCAGAAGCTCATCGAGGAGGCGCCCGCGCCCCACGTCGACGAGGAGCTGCGGGCGCGGATCGGCGGCGCGTCGGTCAAGGCCGCCGAGGCCGTCGACTACGTCGGCGCGGGCACGATCGAGGGCCTCCTGCAGGGCGACGAGTGGTTCTTCATGGAGATGAACACCCGCGTCCAGGT
>JALYMV010000450.1 GCA_030773575.1 Actinomycetota bacterium | reverse complement strand
GACCTGGTCGCGCCAGCCGCGCAGGCCCTGCACGGCGGCGATCGCGCGCCCGACGGCGTCCTCGGCTCCCGCGTCCACGCGCGACGGATCGGGGCCGGGCGCCGGGCCCTCGGCCAGCATTCCCTCGACGCCGGGCAGGAACGACCAGATCTCCTCGGTGACGTAGGGCATGATCGGGTGCGCGAGGGCGAGCGTCTCGGCGAGCACCGCCAGCGCGGTGGCCGCCCCCGCGGGGTCGCCGTCGTAGAGGCGCGGCTTGACGAGCTCCAGGTACCAGTCGCAGAGCTCGTCGTAGACGAAGGCGTAGAGCCCGAGCGCCGCGCGATGGAACTCGAAGCCCTCGATCGCGCGCGCGTACTCGGCCTTCGCGCGCTCCAGGCGCGAGAGGATCCACGCGTCCTCGACCGCTCCCGGCTCGACCGGTCCGGAGGGCACCGCCGTCCCGTCCGGCACGCGCGTGAGCACGAGCCGCGACGCGTTCCACAGCTTTGTCACCAGCTGCTGGCCCTGGGCGATGCGCTCGGCCGAGAACCGCACGTCCTGGGTCGAGGACATCGCGAGCAGGCCGAACCGCGTGGCGTCGGCGCCGTACTCGTCGATGAGCTCGAGCGGGTCGATCCCGGTCCCGAGCGACTTCGACATCCGCCGCCCGTCGGGCGCCTGGATGACGGAGTGGACGTAGACGTCGGAGAACGGGATGTCCCCGGCGAACTCGAGGCCCATCATCACCATGCGGGCGACCCAGAGGAAGAGGATGTCGCGCGCCGTCGAGAGCACGTCGGTCGGATAGAACGCGCGCAGCTCCGGGGTCTGCTCCGGCCACCCGAGGGTCGCGAACGGCCACAGGGCGCTCGAGAACCACGTGTCGAGGACGTCGGGGTCGCGCGTCCAGCCGTCGCCCTCGGGCGCGGTGAGCCCGACGTGGCGCTCGTCGCCGCGGTACCAGACGGGGATCTGGTGGCCCCACCACAGCTGGCGGGATATGCACCACGGGCGGATGTTCTCGAGCCAGTCGACGTAGCGGCGCGCCTGGGACTCGGGGTGGATGCGCACGCGGCCGTCGCGCACGGCGGCGACGGCCGGCGCGGCCAGCTCGTCCATGCGCATGAACCACTGCAGGGAGACGAGCGGCTCGATGCGCTCGCCGGAGCGGTTGGAGTACGGGACGTTGTGCATGTAGGGCTCGGCGGCGACGATCCGCCCCTCCTCGCGCAGCGCGGCCACCACCGCGTCGCGGCACTCGAGCACGCCCATTCCCGCGAAGCGCTCGCCGGCGGCGGCGGTCATCCGCCCGTCCTCGCCGATCACCGAGATCTCCTCGAGCCCGTGGGCGCGGCCGATCTCGAAGTCGTTGGGGTCGTGACCCGGCGTGATCTTCAGCGCGCCCGTCCCGAACTCCGGCTTGACGTAGGGGTCGGCGATGATCTTCAACGGGCGCCCGACCAGCGGCAGGATGGCCGTCTCGCCGACGAGCCGGCCGTAGCGGTCGTCGTCTGGATGGACGGCGATCGCCGTGTCGGCGAGCATCGTCTCCGGGCGGACGGTGGCGATGGTGATCGAGCCGTGCCCGCCGGCCAGCGGATAGTCGACCGAGTAGAGCCGGTCGGTGACCTCGCGCTCCTCCACCTCGAGGTCGGAGATGGCCGAGCGCGACCCCGGGTCCCAGTTGACCATGTAGTTGTCGCGGTAGATGAGCCCCCTGTCGTAGAGCTCGACGAAGACCTTCAGGACCGCCTGCACGTAGCCGCGATCGAGCGTGAAGCGCTCGTCGGAGTAGTCGCAGGAGGCGCCGAGCCGCTTGAACTGCTCGACGATCGTCGAGCCGTACTGCTCGCGCCACTGCCACGCGCGCTCGACGAACGCCTCGCGGCCGAGCGCCTCGCGGTCGGTGCCCTCGCTCTTGAGCAGCTTCTCGACCTGGGTCTGGGTCGCGATCCCGGCGTGGTCGGTGCCGAGGATCCACTTCGCCCGCCGGCCGCGCATGCGGTGGTGGCGGATCAGGGTGTCCTGGACCGAGCCGTTGAGCGCGTGACCCATGTGCAGCGCGCCGGTGACGTTGGGCGGCGGGATGGCGATCGAGAAGTTGTCGCTCGCGTCGCCCTCCGGCTCGGGGTGGAAGAGCCCGGACTCCGACCAGCGGGCGAAGATGCGCGGCTCGGCGTCCTTGGGCTCGAAGCGGGTGGTCTGGGTGGCCATCGGGCGCCAGAGGATATGGGGCGGACCTTGTGCGGCGACAGGCCGCAGGGTTACACTTGGACATGAAGTGTCACACCGTCACGTCGATGCCGAAGATCCCCTCCTCGACGCCACGAGGGCGAGCGTCATGGCGGTGGGCGTCCGCCGCACGACGATGTCCGACGTCGCCCGGCGCGCGGGCGTGAGCCGGCAGACGGCCTACCGGCGCCACCCCGACGTCGCCTCGCTGCTCTCCTCGCTGATGACCCGCGAGTTCGGGCGGGTGCTCGAGCGCGCGTCGGCCGAGGTGGCGGAGATCCCGACCGGCCGCGAGCGGGTGGTCGCCCAGACGGTGCTCGGCGGGCGGATGCTCGGCGCGGACCCGTTGTTCGAGCGCATCCTCGACGTCGATCCCGAGCTCCTGCTGCCCTACGTCGTCGAGCGCCTCGGCGAGGTCCAGCGGATGGTGATCGCGGGCCTCGCGGCGGAGATCGCCCGCGGCGTGGAGGACGGCTCGATCCGCTCCGAGCGCCCCGAGACCCTCGCCGCCGCCATCGAGCTGCTTGCGCGCGGCTTCCTGCTCGGCGCGCACGCCGAGCGCGACGACGACCTCGACGCCTGGGGCGAGCTGGCCATCGCGCTCAACGCCTACCTGAGGCCCGCGGCGTGAGGGTGACGGGCTCCCCCTCGCTGCACGCCGGCCGCCGCGCGGCCGACCTCGAGGCGCTGGCCGCCGGCGAGGTCGTCGACGTCCTGGTGATCGGCGGCGGCATCACCGGCGCCGGCGTCGCGCTCGACGCCGCCACGCGCGGGCTCTCGGTCGCCCTGCTCGAGCGGCGCGACCTCGCCCACGGGACAAGCCGCTGGAGCTCGAAGCTCGTCCACGGCGGGCTGCGCTACCTCGAGTCCCACGACTTCGGCCTCGCCTGGGAGTCCGCGCGCGAGCGGGCGATCCTCATGCGCCGCATCGCGCCACACCTCGTGCGCGCGCTGCCCTTCCTCATCCCCCTCGACGCGACGGTCGACCACCGCGCGGCCGCCAAGATCCGCACGGGGATGCGGATCGGCGACACGCTGAGGGCCGCCTCGGGGATGCGCGCGCGCGACCTGCCCGCGCCGCGCGTGATCTCGGCCCACGAGGCGCGCCGCCTGGCGC
>JALYMV010000449.1 GCA_030773575.1 Actinomycetota bacterium | reverse complement strand
TCGTCGAGACGGGTGAGCTGCGGCCGTGCGCGCGCGGGCGACGGGGCGCGTGACCACGTCGTCTACGCCTGGCCGCCGCCGGGCGGCGCGAGCGACTCGTAGAGCGCAACGTGGCGCCGGGCGATGGCGTCCCACCGTAGGTCCCGCCGCGCGCCGCGGCGGCGCGGGCGGGGAAGCACGGCGACGTCCGCGCGGCGGAAGACCTGCTTCGGCCTCATGCGCCCCTATAGGCGGCGCCCGTGCCCAGCAGTCGCCGCAGGCAGGAGCTCACTCCGGTCAAGCTATCGGGGCGGCCGGGGCAGGAAGTGATCCGCCGGCTCGGAAATCCGCAGAAGCAAACATGGCGCCCAGGACCCAGCCACGGCTCGACGACATCGCCCTGCGAGCGCTCCGCTCGATGCCCGGCGCGGTCGTCTGCGCCTACGACCACGACCTCCGGATCCTCCTGGCGGCCGGCCCGGCCCGCGCCTGGGGCGGCCGCGACCCGTCGTCGCTGACGGGCGAGCGGCTGGCCGACGTGCTCCCCTCGGCCGCCTACCACCGCCTCGCGCCGCGGCTTCGCAGAGCGCTCAAGGGCCGCCCGGAGACCTTCGCCTACCGGACGATCGACGGCGCCTTCGACCTCGAGATCACCGCCGCGCCGCTGCACGGCGACGACGGCCGGATCACGGGCGCCGCCGCGGTCGCGCGCCCGGACCCGGGCGAGGCGCTCGCGCGCAAGCTCGCCGACCACGACCCGCTCACCGGCGTCTTCACCCGCGAGCGGCTGCAGGAGGAGCTCGGGCGCGTCGTAGCGCTCGCCGACCGCTACGGCGAGCCGGGCGTCGTCGGGGTGATCGACCTCGACAACTTCCGCTACGTCAACGACGCCCACGGCCACGGGATGGGCGACCACCTGCTCGCCCAGGCGGCGACCGTCCTGCGGGGCCGGCTGCGCGAGACGGACGCGTTCGGGCGGCTGGGCTCCGACGAGTTCGCATTCATCCTCCCCCGCACCGCGCTCGACGCCGGCGCCGAGGTGGCCGCCGCGCTCCTTCGCGCCCTTCGTGACGCCGCGATCGTGGTCGGCGGGGAGCGGCTGCGGCTGAGCGCGAGCGTGGGCCTCGCGCCGATCGAGCCCGCCGCCGAGGGGGTGAGCGCCGCAGACCTCCTCGCAGAGGCCGACATCGCCATGTACGCCGCCAAGGAGGCGGGGCGCGACCGGGTCGAGACCGCCGCGCCCGGGCAGCGGTCGCTGTCCCGCGTGCGCGCCTCGCTGAGCTGGGCCGGGCGCATCTCCCACGCGCTCGAGAACGACCGCCTCGTCCTCTACTCCCAGCCGATCCTCAACCTGGCCGAGGACCGCGTGGACCGCCACGAGCTGCTGCTGCGGATGGTCGGCGACGACGGCGAGCCCGTCGCGCCCGGCGAGTTCCTCTCCACCGCGGAGCGCTTCGGTCAGATGCCGGCGATCGACCGGTGGGTGATCGGCCGCGCGCTCGAGTTCCTGGCCGCCACGCCGGCGGGCGACCCGGTGCTCGAGGTCAACCTCTCGGCCGCGTCGGTCACCGACGCCGAGACGGTCGCCTTCATCCGCCGCTCGGTCGACGAGGCGGGCATCGACCCGAGCCGGCTGATCTTCGAGATCACCGAGACCGCGGCGATCGCCGACATCGTCCGCGCCGGCGTGCTCGCCGAGCGCCTGCGCGAGCTGGGCTGCCGCTTCGCGCTCGACGACTTCGGCGCCGGCTTCGGCTCGCTCTACTACCTCAAGCACCTCCCGTTCCACGTCATCAAGATCGATGGTGAGTTCATCAAGGACCTCCCCCGCTCCCGCGAGGACCGGCTCACGGTCCGCGCCATCGCCGAGATGGCCCGCGGGACCGGCAAGATCACCATCGCGGAGTTCGTCCAGGACGCCGAGACGGTCGCGCTGCTGCGCGAGCTGGGCGTCGATCTGGCGCAGGGGCTCCACGTGGGGATGCCGGCGCCGGTGGAGCCGGGGTGGCGCGGGATGGGTGGTTGAACGGCAACTGCGGCTGGTGAGGGAGAGGGTGCATCGAGTGTGCGATTCGGCCCGATATACGGGTTCAATCGCACACTCGACCGGGGAGCGCACGCGAAGGGAGACTCCTCCCTCACCAGCCGCCGTTTGCGCGGCTCGAGCTCAGTGCCCCATCCGCCGCAGCCCGAAGGCAGCGAGCGCCGAGAAGCCGGCCAGCATCCCCGCGAGCGCGGCGAGGCCCGGCAGCGTGTGGGCGAGGCCGGGCTCGATCCCCGAGACGGTCGCCTGGCGGGCGAGCTCGAGGACCTGGGTCACCGGGTTGAACTTCGCGGCGCCCTCGAGCCACCCGCGCAGCAGCCCCTGCGGCGTGTAGGCGGTCGACAGGAAGACGGCGAGGAACGCGCCCTGCTGCATGAGCGGGCCCGCCTGCTGGGTCCGGAAGATCACCGCCATGAAGACGCCCCACAGCCCGGCGACGGCGCAGAAGCCGATCGCGGCGACGTAGAGCGCGACGACGCCGGCGATCCCGCCCGTGAGCTCCGCCCCGAGCGCGAGGCCGACGAGCAGGACGGCGGTGGCCGGGACGAGCGAGCGGGTGACGCCGCCGAGCAGCGGGCCGAGGATGAGCACGAAGCGCGGGACCGGCGCCACCAGGAGCCGGTCGAAGAGCCCCTGCTCGATGTCGCGGGCGAGGTTGGCACCCGTCGCGGCGCCGGCGAAGCCAGCGCCCTGCAGGCAGGAGAGCGGCACGACCCACGAGAGGTAGGAGTCGGTCGGGAAGCCCTCGAGGCCGGTGAGCCGCCCGAACTGGCCGCTCATCCCGAGCATGAAGACGACGGGGGCGATCGTGGCCGGCAGCAGCGCGCCGCGCACGCGCAGCACCTCGTTGAGCGACCGGCGCCAGAGGGTGAGGACGACGGGCAGCGCGGCGGTCACAGCGTGCGCAGGCGCTCCTTGAGCGCCAGGGTCGCCAGGGCGGTGGTCGCGATCGCGAGCCCGGCCGCCGCGGCCAGGCCGGCCCACGGGTCGCCGAAGGAGGCGTCGGCCTGCAGCAGCCCGCGGATCGCCTCGACCACGTAGGTGAGCGGGTTGTAGGTCGCCGTCTCGCGCAGCACCGGCGTGAGCAGCTCGCGCGGGAAGAAGGCCGGCGCGGTGAACAGCAGGACGAACACGAAGGGGAAGATCGATTGCAGCAGCGAGAGCGAGCCCGTCCGCAGCGCGATCGCCGAGGCGATCCCGCCCAGCCCGACCGCGGTGATCGCCGCCAGCACGACCGTGGCGAGCACGGCCCCCACGCCGCCGGGGAAGCGCGCGCCGAACGCGAGCGCCACGGCGACGAAGAACACCGACTGCAGGACGGAGAGCACGAGCGTCCCCGCGAGGCGGCCGACCACGAGGCTCGTGCGGTGCACGGGCGCGGCGAGCAGCCGGTCGAAGAAGCCGAACTCGATGTCGGAGGCCAGCGCCGTCCCGCTCGTCAGCCCGGCCAGCAGCGCGCCCTGGACGATCGTGCCCGGGACGACGAAGGCGAGGTAGGAGCTGACGTCGGGGAACGCGTCGAGGCCCTGCGCGGCGCTCGTCCCGCTCGCGATCACGGCGAGCAGCATCAGCGGCAGCACGAAGGTCGGCATCAGCAGCTGCGCGCGGCGGAACTGGACGGAGAGCGTGCGGCGGCCGAGCG
>JALYMV010000448.1 GCA_030773575.1 Actinomycetota bacterium | reverse complement strand
CGGCGATCGCGCGAATAGTTCCGCGGTTGCTCCACGCTTGGCACCTTTCCACCCCGATGTCCGACCGCCTCCCCATCCGCCACGGACTCGAGCTGCCGCTCGAGGAGGTCGAGTTGCGCACGAGCCGGTCGTCCGGGCCGGGCGGCCAGCACGCCAACGTCACCGCCTCGCGCGTCGAAGCCGTCTTCGACGTGTGGGGCTCCGCGACGCTCTCGGACTCCCAGAAGCGGCGCATCGCCGACCGGCTCGGCCCGCGGGTGACGGCGGCCGCGCAGGACACCCGCTCCCAGGGCCGCAACCGCGACCTCGCCCTCGGCCGGCTGGCCGAGCGGCTCGCCGGCGCGCTCGCAGTCGCTCCCCCGCGCACGAAGACCCGGCCGACGCGCGCGTCCACGCAGCGCCGCCTCGCCGCCAAGAAGCACCGCGGCGAGATCAAGCGCGAGCGCCGGCGGCCGGCGGGGGACTAACGCCCTCGACGAGCGCCGTCGCCCCGATCCGCTCGATCCGCGCGGGGGTGAGGCCGGCGCCGCGCAGCAGCCCGCGCAGCTCCTCGCGCGAGCGCTCGCGGCCGTTCTCGCACTGGGTGAGCATCTGCAGGTCGCCCGTGGACACGACGGGGTGCGGCCGGTTGCGCTCCTGGAGCTGCTCGGCGAGGACGAGCCGGCTGCCCGGCGGCATGTTCGCGCGGACGGACGCGAGGATGCACGCGCACGTGGCGTCGTCCCAGTCGTGCAGGACGTTCTTGAGGACGTAGACGTCGGCGGGCGCCTCGAAGGTGCCGAGCAGGTCTCCCTCGACGAGCTCGACCCGGTCGCGGACGCCGGCGGCGCGCAGCGTGCCCTCCGCCTCGGCGAGCACGCCCGGGGCCTCGACGAGCATCCCTCGCAGCGCGGGTCGCCGCGCGAGGATCGCGGCCAGGACGGTGCCCGTGCCGCCGGCGACGTCGCAGACGACGCCCTGCTCGGGCCACATCGACGCCGCGCCGAGGGCGGGGGCGTCGAACTGCGTGAGCGACCGCATCGCCTCGGCGAACAGGCGCTCCTCCTCGGGGTGCGACGCGAACCAGTCCCACACCGACGTCCCGTTGACGCGGCGGAAGGCGGACTCCCCGGTGCGCACGCTCTCCGTGAGGTCGCCCCACGCCCGCCGGGTGGACTCGAGGCCCATGTACCGCGCCCAGGCGTGGAGGCTGATCGGCGCGTCGGTGCGCAGGGCCGAGCCGAGGCGGGTGAGGCGGAAGCGGCCGCGGCGGTCGAGGCGGACGAGGCCGTCGACGGCCGCCATGCGCAGGAGGCGGTGCAGGGCGTCGGCGTCGGCACGGACGCGCGGGGCGAGCTGCGCGGCGGTCAGCCGGCCGCCGCCGAGCGCGTCTGCCACGCCGAGCTCCGCCATCGCGGCGATCACCTGCGTCTGGCCGATCCCGAAGGAGCGCATCAAGAGGACCCCGGCGGGCGGCAGCAGCGCGTCGGCGCCGCGCAGCAGGACGCGCCGCAGCACCAGTGCGGCGTCGAAGGCGAGGGGCGGGCGCGAGGCGGCCCCCTAGCCGAGGTTGATCATCACGTGCTTGATCTGCGTGTAGTCCTCGACGGAGTACATCGAGAGGTCCTTGCCGTAGCCGGACTGGCCGAAGCCGCCGTGCGGCATCTCGGAGGCGAGCGTCATGTGGTCGTTGATCCACACGCAGCCGAAGCGCAGGGCGTTGGACATCCGGATCGCGCGGCCGACGTCGCGTGTCCAGACCGAGGAGGCCAGGCCGTACGGCGTGCCGTTGGCCCACGCGACCGCCTCGGCCTCGTCGGTGAACGGCTGCACGGTGATGACGGGGCCGAAGATCTCGCGCTGGATCATCTCGTCCTCCTGGCGCAGCCCGCCCACGACGGTCGGCTCGAGGAAGAAGCCGGGGAGCTCGGGCTCGCGGCCGCCCGCGACGACCTCGGCGTTCTCCGGGCGGCGCTCGAGGAAGCCCTCGACGCGCTCGCGCTGGCGCGCGGAGTTGAGCGGGCCGAGCGTCGTGGAGGGATCCATCGTGTCGCCGAGCTTCAGGGCCCGCGCCTGCTCGGCGAGCCCGCTGACGACGTCGTCGTAGACCCGCGTCGAGGCGAGGACGCGCGTGGCCGCCGTGCAGTCCTGGCCCGCGTTGTAGTAGCCCGTGCCGGCGATCGTCTCGAGCGCGGTCGCGAGGTCGGCGTCGTCGAAGACCACGACGGGCGCCTTGCCGCCGAGCTCGAGATGGACCTTCTTGAGGCTGTCGGCCGCCGCGCGCGCGATCCACTGGCCCGTTTGCAGGGAGCCGGTCAGCGAGACCATGTCGACGTCGGGATGGCGGACGAGCGCGGAGCCCGCCGGCTCGCCGTGGCCGCCGATCACGTTGAAGACGCCTTCGGGCAGGAACTCCGCCGCGAGCTCGGCGAGCTCGAGGGTGGAGAGCGGCGTCGTCTCGGCCGGCTTGAGGACGACCGTGTTGCCCGCTGCGAGCGCCGGGCCGATCTTCCAGATGGCCATCATCAGCGGGTAGTTCCACGGCGCGATCTGGCCGATGACGCCGATCGGCTCGCGGCGGATGTAGGAGGTGTAGCCCTCGAGGTACTCGCCGGCCGAGCGGCCCTCCAGGCAGCGCGCGGCGCCCGCGAAGAAGCGCAGCTGGTCGACCATCGCGCCGATCTCGTCGTCCTTGACCGCCTGCAGCGGCTTGCCCGCGTTGCGGGCCTCGAGCTCGGCGAACTCGTCGCCGCGCGCCTCGAAGGCGTCGGCGATGCGCAGCAGCGCGAGCGCGCGCTCGCCCGGGACCGTCGCCGACCAGCCGGGATAGGCTGCGCGGGCGGCGGCGACGGCGCGGTCGACGTCGGCCTCGCTCGACAGCGGCGCGCGCGCGAGCTCCTCGCCCGTGGCGGGGTTGAGCACCGCCTCCGAGCCGCCCTCGGCCGGCGCGCTCCACCCGCCGTCGATGAAGTTGTCGTAGGTCCGCAGCTCGGTGGAGGTCGCCATGCGGCGGAAGCTAGCACCGGGTCGCGGCGCCGCCGAGGCCAACGGGGCAACCCTGGGCGCTCCGCAACGTTGAGTGCAGACCATGTGGATTCCGGACGGACCTGCCACCTTCCGTTCCGTGGGCATCCCGGACCTCGACGAGGTGACCGAGCTCAACGGCGGCGGCGAGCTCCCGCGCTCGGGCGCCATGGACCCGGGCCAGGACCCCCGCCGCGAGCGCGTGCCCACCCCGTTCGTCGAGCGCACGCCCGGGCTCTCGCCGTTCCCGCCCATCGCCGACTACGCGTTCCTGAGCGACTGCCACACCGCGGCGCTCGTCGCGCCCGACGGCACGGTCGAGTGGCTGTGCCCGCCCCGCTTCGACTCGCCGAGCATCTTCGCGGCCATGCTCGACCGCTCGGCGGGCGGCTTCCGCTTCGGCCCGAGCACGATCGGCGTGCCGGCCGGCCGGCGCTATGAGCCCGGGACGAACATCCTCGAGACGACGTGGATGACCTCGACGGGCTGGTTCGTGGTCCGCGACGCCCTGGTGATCGGGCGCTGGCGCGAGCGCGAGGCCGGCTCGCGCACCGCGCACACGCGCCCTCCGACCGACCACGACGCCCACCACGTCCTCGTGCGCACCGTCGAGTGCCTCCATGGCCAGGTCCAGCTCGAGCTGCTCTGCGAACCGATCTTCGACTACGGCCGCAACCCGGCGACGTGGTCCTACGTCGAGGGCTCCTCCCGCTCGGCCGACGCCACCGACGGCGACCGTCGCATCCGCCTGATCACCGACCTGCGGCTCGGGATCGAGGGCTCCGTCGTGCGCGCCCGCCAGCGGCTCAAGCAGGGCGACCGGGCGTTCTGCGCGCTGTCGTGGTCGAAGTACCTCGACGGCCCGACCACCTACGACGAGGCGGTCGCCGCGCTGGAGACGACGGGCGAATACTGGCGGTCGTGGCTGGCCGCCGGCAAGTTCCCCGACCACCGCTGGCGCGGGCACCTGCAGCGCTCGGCGCTGACGCTCAAGGGGCTCACCTACGCGCCGACCGGCGCGGTCATCGCGGCGCCGACGACGTCGCTGCCCGAGACGCCGGGCGGGGAGCGCAACTGGGACTACCGCTACACGTGGATGCGCGACGCGACGTTCACCCTGTGGGGGCTCAGCGCGCTCGGGCTGAGCTGGGAGGCCGACGACTTCATCCAGTACGTCGCCGACCTCGAGCGCGACGAGGACGGCGCGCTGCAGATCATGTACGGCGTCGGCGGCGAGCGCGAGCTCACCGAGCAGACGCTCGACCACCTGACGGGCTACGAGGGCGCCAAGCCCGTGCGGATCGGCAACGGGGCGTTCGACCAGCGCCAGAACGACGTCTTCGGCGCCGTGCTCGACTCGCTCTACCTCCACCAGAAGGAGTACGGCCACAACTCCCAGCGGCTGTGGCCGATCATCGAGTCCCAGGTCGAGTGCGCGCTGCTGGCGTGGCGCAAGCCCGACCAGGGGATCTGGGAGGCGCGCGGCGAGCCGAGGCACTACGTGTCGAGCAAGCTCATGTGCTGGGTGGCGCTCGACCGCGGCGCGCGGCTGGCCTCGCGGCGCGGGCGCGACAGCCTCGCCGACGAGTGGCGCGAGGTCGCCAACGAGATCCACCGCGACATCTGCGAGCAGGGCGTCGACTCCCGCGGCGTCTTCACCCAGCACTACGACACGGAGGCGCTCGACGCCTCCAACCTGCTCATGCCGCTCGTGCGCTTCCTGCCGGGCGACGACCCGCGCGTCCGCGCGACCGTCATGGCGATCGCCGACGAGCTGTCGGAGAACGGGCTCGTGCTCCGCTACAAGGTCGACGAGACCGACGACGGGCTGCGCGGGGAGGAGGGCAGCTTCCTCATCTGCTCCTTCTGGATGGTCAGCGCGCTGCTCGAGATCGGCGAGCGGCGGATGGGCCGCCAGCTCTGCGAGCGGCTGCTCTCGCTCGCCTCGCCGCTCGACCTCTACGCCGAGGAGCTCGACGCCGCCACGGGTCGCCACCTCGGCAACTTCCCGCAGGCGTTCACCCACCTCGCGCTCATCAACGCGGTCATGCACGTCATCCGCGACGAGCAGTCGGTTCCGCTGGCCTGAGGGCGAGGGGCGAGCCGCGCGGCGACGAGTTCCGGCGTGCGGGTGAGCTGGCGCCCGCTGACCCGGAGCGTGCGGTAGCCCGCGGCCGTGTGGGTCGCCGTCGCGGGCGCGGTCGGCCTCGAAGGCCCGGCGGGACGAGCCGGCACGCCGCGAGCGCCCGCAT
>JALYMV010000447.1 GCA_030773575.1 Actinomycetota bacterium | reverse complement strand
CAACACGGGCTGGCGCGCGGCGCGGGCGGCGCGGATCGCCTTCACCGACGACGACTGCGAGCCCGCTCCGGGGTGGCTCGCCGCCCTGGACGGCATCTCCCGTCCGACCGGCCCCCGGGACGTGGTCTTCCAGGGGCGCATCGAGCCCCACCCGGCCGAGCGTCACCGGCTCGGGCCGTTCGCCCGGACCCTCGAGGTCTCCGGGCCCGGGCCGTGGTATCCGACCGCCAACATGCTCTATCCCCGGGGGCTGCTCGAGCGCCTCGGGGGCTTCGACGAGGCGTTCCCCCACCCGGCGGGCGAGGACACCGATCTGGCCTGGCGGGCGCAGGAGGCGGGTGCTTCACTCGCCTACACGCCCCAGGCGCTCGTCTGGCACGCCGTCCACGACTTGGGGGTCGGCGGCTGCGTGCGCGGGGCGGCGCGGTGGTCGAGCGCCGTGCGCGTCGTGGCGCGGCACCCGGGCTTGCGCGCCCACCTCCACCACCGGATCTTCTGGAAGGCCAGCCACGAGCGGCTGCTGCTCGCGGGCGCCGGGCTCGCCCTCGCCCGGCGCACCCGCGGGCGGTCGCTGGTGGCGGTGCTCCCGTACGCGACGCTGCGCGGCCGCAGCCCGGGCGCGCTGGCCGCGCTCCCCGGCCACGTCGCCGTCGACGCCGCCGAGGTCGCCGCGATGGTCCACGGCTCCGTGCGCGCCCGTACGCTCCTGCTGTGATGACTGCTCCCGCGAGCTTCGCACCACTGGATGACGGGCCAGGATCGGCGCCTCGAGCCACCCACATCCTCGCCCATAACCCATGAAGGCCTACGCCTACCTCTTCGAGCAGATGGTCCGCCGCGAGCTGCGGCGCAAGTACAAGGGCTCCGCGCTCGGGGTCGTCTGGTACCTCGTCAACCCGCTCGTGCTGGCGGGCGCCTACGCGCTGATGTTCTCGCTCGTGCTGCGCTACGACGCGATCGAGCATTACCCGCTCTTCCTGCTGCTGGGGATCGTCGTGTGGGTCTTCTTCTCCCAGTCGCTGCTGGCGGCGTCGGGCTCGCTGATCGAGCAGGGCGCTCTGATCCGCAAGGTGCGCTTCCCGCGCGAGACGATCCCCGCCTCGGTCGTCGCCACGCAGCTCGTGATCTTCGCCGTGCTGTTCTCCCTGCTGATCCCGGTCGCGCTGGTCGTGCGCGGCTCGCTCTCGCCCGCCCTCGCCCTGCTGCCGCTCATCGTGGCCGCGCTCGGCGCGTTCGTCCTCGGGCTCGCGCTCGCCGTCGCGGTCCTGCACGCCTACTTCCGCGACGTCGCGCCGATCCTCGGCGCGGCGCTGCTGCCGTGGTTCTTCGTCACGCCGATCTTCTTCCGCCCTGACGACTTCCCGGGCCTCGCCGCGCGGCCGTGGCTCGGGGAGCTGCTGCGGTGGGGCAACCCGGTCGCGCCGTTCATCGAGGCGGTCCGCGCCGTCCTCTACGACGGGTCGGCGCCCGGGGCGGGGACGTTGGTCTACGTCGTGGTGGCGGCGGTGGTGGCGCTCGTCGCCGGGCGGGCGCTCTTCCGGCGCCTGGAGGGCGAGCTGGCGGTGGTCCTATGAGCGCGGGGCGGGGCGAGGTGGTGCTCGAGCACGCGACGCGGACCTTCTCGGTGGCCGCCGACCCGGCGCGCACGCTCAAGGAGCTGCTGCTCGGGCGGGGGCGCGACCGCGGGCGGCGCGCGCCCGTGCACGCGCTCGACGACGTCACGCTGCGCGTCGCCCCCGGGGAGGCGCTCGGGCTCATCGGCCGCAACGGCGCGGGCAAGACCTCGACGCTGCGCTGCCTGGCCGGGATCGTCCCGCTCGACTCGGGCCGGGCGGAGTGCGGCGGGCGGGTGGTCTCGCTGCTCGAGCTCGGCGCCGGCTTCGGCGCGGACTTCTCCGGCCGCGAGAACGTCCACCTCAACGGCGCGCTGCACGGCCTCGGCCGGGAGGAGATCGAGGCGAGGATGGAGGCGATCGTCGCGTTCTCCGAGCTCGGCGAGTTCATCGACGTGCCGGTCCGCACCTACTCCAACGGCATGTTCGTGCGGCTCGGCTTCTCGATCGCCGCCCACCTCGACGCCGACGTCCTGCTGATCGACGAGGTGCTGGCGGTCGGCGACGAGGCGTTCCAGCGCAAGTGCGAGCGGCGGATCGCCGAGCAGATGGCGGCGGGCACCACGGTCGTCCTGGTCTCCCACGACGCAGGGACGATCGAGCGCGTCTGCGAGCGGGTGGTGGTGCTCGATGCGGGCCGCGTCGCGTTCGACGGGCCGGCGGCCGAGGCGCTCGCCGCCTACCGGCGACTGCTGGGCGACGCGCCCGCGGCGGTGCGCTCGTGAGGCCGGAGGA
>JALYMV010000446.1 GCA_030773575.1 Actinomycetota bacterium | reverse complement strand
GCGCGAGCGCGACACCCTGCGCTCGCTCATGCGCCGCGTCGTGACGTCGGGCACGGGGCAGGCGCTGCGCGGCGTGCCGGGCGCGGTGCGAGGCAAGAGCGGGACGGCGGAGTACGGCAGCGGGAACCCACCGAAGACGCACGCCTGGTTCATCGCCACCCGCGGCGACCTCGCGCTGGCCGTCCTGGTCGAGAACGGCCGCTCGGGCGGGTCGGTCGCCGCCCCGATCGCCGCGCGGTTCTTCGGCCGGCTCGGCTCCCGCTAGCCCGCCCGGCCCCCGAAGCACCACTCCATGACGAGGTGGGCCGGCGTCTCGCGGGCGCCGGCGCGGGCGTAGGTCCGGCGGGCCGGAAGGTTGCCCGGGTCGGTCCCGGCCCACATGCCGTAGCACCCGCGCTCGCGGGCGAGCGCGGCGAGCGCCTCGACCAGCGCCCGCCCGACGCCGCGGCGGCGCGCCGACTCCGCGACGGAGAGCTCGTAGAGGAACATCTCCGTGCCCTTGTCGGGATGCGTCGTCTCGACGCCCGACACGAAGCCCACCGGCTCGCGGCCGTCGTAGGCCATCAGGAGGTGGTGATTCGGCTCGGCGAGGAAGCGCCGGGTGGCGTCCGGGCGCGGCGGTTCGTCGAACAGGCCGGCCGCTGCGAGCACGGCCGCCGCGTCCCCCGAGCGCAGGCGGCGGATCTCGACGGCCATGCCGGTGAAGCTAGCCCCCCGTGACGAGGCTCCGCGCGGCGGCGGAGAGCGTGAGGACGACGTCGGCGCCGTCGGCCGACGGCGCCGCGCTCGTCTCCGCGGCGGCCGGCACGGCCTGGACCTGCATGACCTGCGGGCGCGAGTCGAAGAGGATCTGCGCCTGGACCGCTGCGGCGGCCTCGGTCTGGATGTTCATGGCCATCACATCGGCCCGGGCGCCCACTCGCCCGCGCGCACGGGCGCGCCGCTGGACGCACGTAGGATGGGCCGCGGCATGGCCGGCGCGGACTTCACGCTCATGGGCATCGTCAACGTGACGCCCGACTCGTTCTCCGACGGAGGCACCTTCGACTCGGCCTCCGCGGCGATCGCCCACGGCCGGCGGCTCGTGGGCGAGGGTGCGGAGATCGTCGACGTCGGCGGCGAGTCGACCCGCCCGGGCGCCGATCGGGTGCCGGCCGAGGCGGAGCTGCGCCGCGTGCTCCCGGTGATCGAGGGGATCGCCGGCGCCGGCGCGCAGATCTCCGTCGACACGATGAAGCTCGAGGTCGCGCGCGCGGCGGTGGACGCGGGGGCCACCTACGTCAACGACGTCACCGCCTTCCGCCACGACCCCGGCATGGCCGCCTTCGTGGCCGAGGGCGGCCTCGACTGCTGCCTGATGCACATGCTCGGCGAGCCGCGCACCATGCAGGTCGACCCCCGCTACGACGACGTGGTCAGCGACGTCAAGGCGTTCCTCGAGGAGCGCCTCGCGTTCGCGGTCGCCGAGGGGGTGGCCGAGGAGCGGGTGATGCTCGACCCGGGCATCGGCTTCGGAAAGACGCTCGAGCACAACCTCGAGCTGCTGCGGCGCCTCGACGAGCTCGCCGCGCTCGCCCGCCCGCTCGTCGTCGGCGTCTCGCGCAAGTCGTTCATCGGGCGGATCACCGGCCGTGACGTCGCCGAGCGCGCGGTCGGGACGGCGGCCGCCAACGTGCTCGCGCTCGAGCGCGGGGCCCGCGTCTTCCGCGTTCACGACGTCGCCGTCACACGCGATGCGCTGCAGGTGGCGACTGCTACGTTGCGGGCCACGTGGACCCCGACGACGACGCGTACGACGACGACGACGAGCTGAGCGAGGACGACGACGAGCGCGAGGGCCCCGAGGTCGGCGCGACCATCGAGATCGTCGGCCTCTCCCTCTACACGCACCACGGAGTCACCGCCGCCGAGCGCGAGGTCGGCCAGCGGCTCGTCCTCGACGTCCGCTTCGAGGTCGGCGAGCCCGACGCCCTGGTCACCGACCGGGTCGAGGACACCGTCGACTACGCGGAGGTCTGCCAGCTCGTCGCCCTCATCGCCCAGCAGCGCTCCTATAAGACGCTCGAGCGCCTGTGCGCGGTGATCGCCGACCGCCTCGCCGCCCAGTTCGGCGCCGACAGCGTCTACGTGAAGGCCGCCAAGCCCGAGCCGCCGCTGGCGCTGCCGGTCGAGGAGGTCTCCGTCGAGGTCTGGCGCGAGGACCGTTGAGCCGGACCGGCTTGCCAGACGTGTGAGTGGTCACTAACCTGCCGGTCGCATGGTGACCGGGACATCGTCGACCACTCACCGCCGCAGCGCCGGCGAGCGCCGCGAGGACATCATCGCGGAGGCGATCCGCCACTTCGCGCGCTCGGGCTACAACGCCGCCTCCACCGAGGCCATCGCGCGCGACGCGGGCATCTCCCAGCCCTACCTCTTCCGCCTGTTCGGCACGAAGAAGGAGCTCTTCCTGGCCTGTCATCAGCGCGTCCACGAGCGGGTCGTGGCGGCCTTCCGCCGCGCCGCGGAGGGACTCGACCCCTCCGATCGCCTGATGGCGATGGGCGGGGCCTACATCGAGCTGCTCGCCGACCGCGACGCGCTGCTCTTCCAGATGCAGAGCTACGCCGCCTGCGCCGACCCCGAGATCCGCGAGCGGGTGCGCGGGCGCTACGTCGAGCTCATCCGCGACGTGCGCGAGATCTCGGAGGCCGGCCCCGCCGACGTCTGGCTGTTCTGCTCGACCGGGATGCTGCTCAACGTCATCGCCTCGCTCGACCTCGAGGCCGTCGCCGGGGAGGAGCCATGGCTCGCGCAGTGGCTCGCGCCCGCGGAGCTCGTGGCCGAGCTGCGCGGCGACGCCCGGAAGAAGGACGACGAGATCTGCTGATGGCCCGCCTTTTTTTCACCGCCGCGAAGTGATCACTCACAATCGTTCGGAGGACAGCCCATGCTCGACGCACTCGCCCGGTTCCTGCACCGCCGCGCCCGCCGGGTCCTGGTGGTCGCCTTGCTCTTCGTGGGCGTGGCGGGCGCGCTCGGCGGGCCGGTGGCCGGGATCCTCACCGACGACGACGACTTCGCCGACGCGGCCTCCGAGGCGGTGCTCGCGCAGCAGCGGCTCACCGCCGCCACGGGCGCCTCGGCCTCGCCGGACATCGTGGCGCTCGTCCGCCTCGGCGCCCCGGCCGACACGCGCGCCGCGCACGCGAAGCTCGGCCGCGTCGTGGC
>JALYMV010000445.1 GCA_030773575.1 Actinomycetota bacterium | reverse complement strand
TCGCCGCAGCGCCCCGAGCGCCGCGCCCGGCAGCTGCCAGGGGCGCACGCCCGTCCCGCGGCCGAGCACGTCGAAGTCCACCGCCTCCACCCGGTCGAGCACCCGTCCGTAGACCGCGCAGGCGAGGCGGACGCCGGGCCGCACGGCGCTCGGCGTCGCCGCGATGGCGGTCTGCGCGCCGGCGAAGAGCGCCCGCGCGCGCGCCACCTCGTGGGCGATCAGCGCCCGCACCTCGGCGCCGGCGCGCGGCCGCGCGAGGTCCTCCTCGCGCACCCCGAAGCGCTCACGGTCCTCTCCCGGCAGGTAGATGCGGTCCAGGCCGACGTCCTCGCGAACGTCGCGGATGAAGTTCGTGAGCTGGAAGGCGAGCCCCAGGCGGCCGAAGTCGGCGTGATGGCGCTCGGGCACTCCGAGCAGCGGGGCCATGATCCGCCCGACGGAGCCCGCGGAGCCGTGCATGTAGTCCTCGAGCTCCTCCCAGGTGCCGACCCGCACCGGGCCCAGGTCGGCGCGCATGGAGCGCATGTAGGCCTTGAGCTCGGAGAGCGGGAGCCCGTGCCGGCGGCCGGCGTCGACGAGCGCGCCGATCACCGGGTGCGCCGAGCGCCCTTCCGCGAGGCCGCGGTCGAGCTCGGCCTCCCAGGCGTCGAGCGCCGCGCGGCGGCCCGCGCGCTCGCCCGGGGCGCACGGGCGGTCGACGATGTCGTCGGCCGTGCGCACGAAGCCGTAGAGCGCGTGGGTCGGCGGACGCTTCTCGCGCGGGAGCCGGCGCGTCGCCCAGTAGTAGGTCGGGTCGCCGCGGCGGTGCATCCGCCGGCAGGTCTCGTACGACGCCTGCAGCGCGGGATCCATGTCGTCATGCTGCCAGACGGGAGATGGACGGCACGCTGCTCGACAAGACGCTCCTCTACGTGACGGGCAAGGGCGGGGTGGGCAAGACGACCGTCGCGGCGGCCATCGGCCTCGCCGCCGCCGAGCGCGGCCGGCGCACGATCGTCTGCGAGGTCGCCGAGCAGGACCGCGTCTCGCGGGCCTTCGCGCGCGAGGGCGTCGAGTCGATGGAGTCCGAGGTCGAGCTCGCCGAGAACCTGTGGGCGATCTCCATCGACCCGCAGAAGGCGCTCGAGGAGTGGCTCGCCCGCCAGCTCGGCGGCGCGCTGGGCGGCGGCGCGTTCCGGACGCTCCTGCGCTCCTCGGCCTTCCAGTACTTCGTCGCCGCGGCGCCCGGCGCCAAGGAGCTCATCACCATCGCCAAGGTGTGGGAGCTGGCCCAGCTCGAGCGGTGGGACCGCCACAACCGCTCCTATGACCTCGTGGTGGTCGACGCCCCCGCGTCGGGCCACGGGATCGGGATGCTCACCACGCCGCGGACCTTCGGCGAGATCGCCCGCGTGGGGCCGATCCGGCGCCAGGCCACGAAGGTCTCCGACCTGCTCTCGGACCCCCGGCGGACGGGCTACCTCGCCGTCGCGCTCCCGGAGGAGATGCCGGTCACCGAGACGCTCGAGCTCGGCGGCCGGCTGCGCGACGCGGTCGGCCTCGGGCTCGACGCCATCGTGGTCAACGGCCTCTACCCCGAGCGCTTCTCGCGCGAGGAGGCCGAGCGGCTGCGCGAGGCGGCCGACGACGGGCTCGATCCCGAGGTGGTCGACGCGCTGCGCGCCGCGCTCGCCGAGCACGAGCGGGCGCGTGCCCAGCGGGTCCACCTGCGCCGGCTGCGCCGGGAGGCCGACGCCTCCGTGCTCACCCTCCCGTTCATCTTCGAGCCCGACGTCGGCCTCGCGGAGTACGGGGTGCTCGCGCGCGAGCTGGCGCGCAAGCTCTAGCCGTTGCGGCGGCGGTGGACCTCGCAGGAGTCGGTGCGGTCGTCGCGATCGACGTAGGCGGTGTCGCGCCCGGGCCGCAGTCGAGCAGGTCGCGGGAGTCGAAGGACCCGATGAGCCGGTCGTTCCCCCGGCCGCCGTAGAGGGCGTCGGGGCCGTGGCCCCCGCTCAGGCGGTCGTCGCCGTCGCCGCCGCGAAGAGTGCGACGGCGAGGGCGAGAAGGGGCGCGGCGAGCGGCGCGCCGGAACGGAGCTGGGGCATGACTGCGAGGCTAGTGCGGTGGACGCCACCGACTCCCGGCCCGCGCCGACCCGGCGGCTCCCGCCCCAGGCCCGCACGCTGTGGCGGCTCGAGGCAGCCATGCGGTGGGGCGGGGCGGCGGTCGTGGCGCTCCTCGTGACCCTCACGGCCGGCGAGGACCTCCCCGGCTGGGTGCGCACCGCCCTGTGGGCGGTCCCGCTGGTCGGTGCGGTGACCGGCGTCGGCGTGGTGCCCGGCGTGCGCTGGCGGCGGTGGCGGTACGAGGTCCGCGAGGAGGAGATCGACCTGCGCCGCGGCACGTTCACCGTGGTGCGGACCCTCGTCCCGATGGCGCGCGTGCAGCACGTCGACACCCGCCGCGGCGTGCTCGAGCAGTCCCTCGGCGTCGCCACCGTGGTCTTCCACACGGCGGCCGGCACGAACGCCATCCCCGCCCTGCTGGCGCCGGAGGCCACGGCGGTCCGCGACCGCATCGCCACGCTGGCGCGGACCCCCGACGAGCTGTGAGCGGCCCGCGGCGCCTGCACCCCGCCGGGATCGCCGTGCTCGGCCTGCAGGCGCTGCG
>JALYMV010000444.1 GCA_030773575.1 Actinomycetota bacterium | reverse complement strand
ACCCGCCGCAATGCGCGCAGCCGGCGCGCGGTCGCGGCCGTCGTCCGCAGGACGGTGCCGGTCGAGCCGCCGGCGGCCCCCGTGCGGACCGTCCGGCGGGCGATCCGCTTCCCGCCGCGGAGGACGTCGATGCCCACGGTGCAGCGCTCCGAGCAGCGCAGGCGCGCGCGGATTCCGCGTGAGGCCGGGGAACCGCCCGGCGTGTTGGCTCCTTCAGCGCCGGAGGGTGATCCGGCGGGTCACAGTGCGGGTGTTGCCCGAGGGATCCGTTGCGCGCAGGCGGACGGTCAGCGTCGCCCGCCGGGCGATGCGCAGACGGCCGAGGCGGGAGGCCCGCGGGCGCAGCCTGGTGGAGAGGGCGTCGGCGCCGGAGGTGCGGATCGTCCGCCGCGCCAGCAGCCGCCGCCCGTCGAGGAGGTCGGCGCGGACGACGCAGGGCTCGTTGCAGCGCAGGCGCGCGCGCAGACCGCGGCGCAGGACGGTGCCCAGCCGCCCGCGCGTGAACGCGATGCCGGCGAGCATCGGCGCGCTCGCGTCGCGGATCTGGGTCGTGCCGTTGGGCGTGGGCGTGGGCGCCGGCGACGACGACGGGGCGGGAGTCGGTGTCGGCGTCGGCGCGGGTTGGGGGCTCGGCGTCGGCGTGGGAGACGGCGAGGGCGCCGGGGTCGGGGTGGCCTGCGGCGTGGGCGTCGGCGTCGGGCTGGGCGCCGGCTGGGCCTGCGTCTCGCCGGCAGGCCGCGCCACCCCGACCAGCTCCGCCGCATCGAGGCGCCCACCCGACGCCACCCGGCCCGTCAGGCTCGGCAGCTTCTCGGCACTCGCCAGCAGCGCGCTGCGCAGCGCCGTCGCCGACAGGCTCGGGTCGCGCGCCAGCGCCAGCGCGGCGGCGCCGCTGACGTGCGGCGTCGCCATGGACGTGCCGTCGAGGTAGACCCAGCCACCGGTCTTCCACGTGCTCGCGATGTTCGTGCCGGGCGCGGCGATGTCGACGCTCTTGGCGCCGCGGTTGGAGAAGCTCGCCAGGCCGTCGTCCTGATCGGTCGCGGCGACGCAGATGACGTTGGGCAGGTCGTACTCGCAGGGGTAGGACGTCGCTACGTCCGTATCGAGGCCGTCGTTGCCCGCGGCCGCGACGACGAGCATGTTGGGAGCGGCCGCAAGGGCGTCGCGCTCCGTGCGCGAGAAGGCGTCGCCGCCGAGCGAGAGGTTGAGGATGCGCGCCCCGGAGCGGCCCGCGTAGCGGTAGGCCTCGATGACGTCGCTGACCGTCCCGGTGCCGTCGTCGCCGAGCACCCGGAGCGCCATGAGCGAGCTGCGCCAGGTGACGCCCGTCACGCCCGCGCCGTCGTTCCCGCGGGCGGCGATCGTCCCGGAGACGTGCGTGCCGTGGCCGTCGCCGTCCTGCGGGGTGGCGTCCTCCGTCACGAAGTCCCAGCCGCGGACGTCGTCGACGTATCCGTTGTCGTCGTCGTCGACGCCGGCCCTCCCGCCCGCCTCACGGGGATTGGAGTAGAGGTTCGGCGCGAGGTCCGCGTGGGAGGCGGTGATGCCGGTGTCCGCGACCGCCACCACGACGCTCGCCGACCCCTGCGTCACGTCCCAGGCCTCGGTGGCGCGGATGTCGGCGCCGGCGGTGCCCACCTTGTCGTTGGCGCTCTGCCCCGTGTTGCGCAGGCCCCACTGCAGCCCGAAGAAGCGATCGCTCGGCACCGTCGCGAACGCCTCGCGCAGGGCGTCCGGCTCCGCGTAGAGCACGTCCGGGTCGCGCTCGAGCGCGGCGATCGCCTCTCGAGCGCTGACCCCCGGCTCGGGGTCGACGAGCTCCGTGCCGGGCAACGGCAGCGAGCTCTCGCGCCGGACGTCGGCGCCGCGGCGGGCGTCGGCGCGCTCCTCGGCGTCGGTGCCCGAGCGGTAGCGGACGATCACGTCCTGAGCGGACGCGGAGGCGGGGAGGAGCGCGAGCAGGGCGAGCGCGAGCAGCAGGGCGGAGGAGCGCATGTCCTCTAGGACTACCCGACGCGCCCCCGGCCGGATCAGTCCTGGTCAGACCCGAAACGCTCCGTCCGGATGCGGGAGGGGTCGTGCCCGAGGCCGACGAGCGCCGACGCGACAGCTTCCACGAAGGAGGTCGGCCCGCAGACGAAGACGCGCGGCGCGTCCGCCGGCGGAGGAGCCAGGCGGTCGAGCATCGCCGCGTCGACGCGGCCGATCTCGCCGTCCAGCCCGGCGGCGCGTACCGTGTGAGCGTGACACGGACGTCGCCCAGGGCCGGCCACTCCTCCCGGTAGTAGACGGCGTCCGGCCGGCGGGCGGAGAGCAGCAGCCGCGCCGGCACCGCCGCGCCCGCGGCCGCCCGGTGGCGGAGCATCGCGCGGAAGGGCACGACGCCCGAGCTGCCGCCCACGAGGAAGAGCGGCCCGCCCTCGTCGCTGCTCCAGCTGAAGTGCCCGCCGATCGGCCCGCGCAAGCTCGAGCGGGTCGCCGACCAGCACCTCGTCGGCCAGGTACGGCGAGACCTCGCCGTCCTCCAGGCGCTCCGCCGTGAGCTCGAGCACCGGGTCCTTCGGCCCGGAGGCGATCGAGTAGGAGCGGTCCGCCTGGTAGCCGTCCTCGGCGGTGAGCCGCAGGTCGACGTGCTGACCGGCGCGGTGGCCGAGCCAGCCCGGCACGTCGAGGACGAGGGTGCGCGCGGTGGGGGTCTCCCAGCGCGCGTCCACCACCGTTCCGACCTGCCAGCTCAGTCTCCGTGGTAGCGCTGCTCGAGCCACGGGTCGCCGCGGTCGTGGTACCCGCCCGCCTCCCAGAAGGCTCGCCGGTCGTCGCGCATGAGCTCGATGCCGGTGACCCACTTCGCGCTCTTCCAGAAGTAGAGGTGGGGGACCAGCAGCCGGATCGGGCCGCCGTGCTCGGGATCGAGCGGCGCGCCCTCGTACTCGAAGGCAAGCCACCCCCGCCCGCCCGTCAGGTCGGAGAGCGGCAGGTTGGTCGTGTAGCCGCCCACGGAGTGGACCATCGCGAACCGCGCGTCCGTCTGGACGTCCTCGAGCAGCCGGTCGACCACCACGCCGCGCCAGCGGGTGTCGAGCTTGGTCCACTTCGTCGCAGTGGATGTCGTGACGTCCTCGGCGCCGAGCGCCATCAGCTCCTCCCAGCCCAGCTGCGCGGCGCGTCGAGGTCGCCGGTGAGCGAGGCTCCAGCGGCCGGCGTCCACCTTCCGGCGTCGGCCCCGCCGAGAGGACGGGGAAGTCGCGCTCGAGGTACTGGCCGGGAGGGAGCCGGTCGGCGTCGCCGCCGGGCCGGCGCCCCTGGAAGCCGCGCGAGACGATGGGCATGGGCGGGACCCCAGTGGGCGCCGCCGCTACTGCCGGTGCTCCTTCATCCCCGTCCACGAGCCGAGCGCGCGCTCGATCGAGACGGCGGGGACGATGACGGCGAGGAGGATCAGCCCGAGGCCCGCGGCCCCGTCGACGCTCGCGGCGGCGACGACCAGCGCCGCCGTGACCAGGAGCACCGCGACCGACCGCCACGGGATCTCGCGCAGCCAGTCGCGCCGGGGCTCGGGGTCGGGCTCCGGCTCGCGGCCCGGGCGGGTGTCGATGAGGCCGACGAACATGGGCGCTGCATCCAAGCTTAACGCGAGCGCGCGGGGCGAGAGCCGGTTTGGTCACGCAACGGCGCGGGGATGTTCTCCACCACTGAAAAGCGAGCGCCGGCAGGGGCAGCCGCGCTCCGTACGAGGAGGCTGTGGTGGCGCTGGACACGTCCGGATCCGGAGGGCTCCCCGTTGCTTCGCGGCGCCGGCGGGCCCGCTTCGCGAGGTGGCGGCCGCCCGTCGCCCTGGCCGCGGTCCTGCTCGGGCTGGTGGCGGGGCAGGCGGTGGCGTTCGCCGTGATGGCGGCGGCCGGCAGCCCGTCGGGTCTGGGCGTCGGCATCGGCTTCGTCGTCGCCGACCTGGTGATCCTCGCGATCGTCGTGGCCTTCGCCCGCCGCGGGGCCGAGCGCCTGACCGCCGGGACGCTCGGGATCCGCAGGACCCCGTTCTGGCCGGCGCTGGGCTGGAGCGCGGCGATCTTCGCCGCCGTCGGCGGCGCGGAGGGCCTATGGGTCGCGTTCGTCGCCGGGCCGGAGGGCGGCGGCGGCGGGAGCGGCGGCATCGGCGAGGTGGCTTCGCCCGGCGGCGCGCTGTCCGTGGCGCTCATCATCGCCGGCCTGGCGATCACGGCGCCGATCGTCGAGGAGCTCGCCTTCCGCGGCTACCTGTTCCCGGCCCTCACGCGCTGGCGCGGCCCGTGGATCGCCGCGATCGTCACCGCGGGGCTCTTCGGCGCGGCGCACGTCCTCGTCTATCCGCCCGCGTTCCTGCCGGCGCTCGCGTTCTTCGGCTTCGGCGCCTGCCTGCTGTTCTGGTTCACGGGCTCGCTGCTGCCGGCCGTCGGCCTGCACGCGCTCAACAACGGGATCGCCGCCGGCGTGATGTTCGGCTGGTCCTGGCAGATCCCGCTCCTCGGCTTCGGCGCGGCGATCGTCGCGATCGTCCTGCTGATGCCGCTGGCGCGCGAGCGCGCGCCGCAGATGGCCTGATCAACCCGTACCTCCGCGAAGACAGAAAGGCAGCGCGCCCATGGCAGCCCAGACCCCCGTCGCCCCGG
Organism: Actinomycetota bacterium; assembly: GCA_030773575.1. Lineage (GTDB taxonomy): Bacteria > Actinomycetota > Thermoleophilia > Solirubrobacterales > Solirubrobacteraceae > JACCYI01. Next base: position 477 of record JALYMV010000444.1, on the reverse strand, counting down.
TCACCGCCTCTCCGATCGACGAGCACCCGCCGCCCGTCCAGAGCCAGGACGGGCGCTCGGGCCGCGCCGTCGCCGCGCTCGTGCTCGGCGTCATCGCCATCCCGGCGGCCCTGATGCCGCTCGCCGGGTGGATCCTCGGCATCGTGGCGATCGTCCTCGGCCTCACCGCCCGCTCCGACGCCCGGCGCAAGGGCTGCCGCGGCGGCGCACAGGCGCTCGCCGGCGCGCTCCTCGGCGTGCTCGCCCTGCTCGTGGCCACCGGCGTCCTGGTCGGGGTGGCCAGCATGGCCTAGATCGGCGCGGGGTAAGCGGCTCGCATGCTGCAGACCCCGTCCGAGATCAGCCACACGCACCTCATCGCCGGCGATCACCTCGCCGCGGCGGATGCCGCCGGCGCGCTGGACGTGACGGATCCCGCAACGGGCGCGGTGATCGCCCGCATCCCGGCCGGCGGCGCGGCGGACGCCGAGGCGGCGG
>JALYMV010000443.1 GCA_030773575.1 Actinomycetota bacterium | reverse complement strand
GTCGAGGTCTACGCGCCCGGCTGGGAGCGCCTGCGCACGACCCTGCGCGACACGCTCGACACGGCCATCGCGGCCCATCGTCCGCCCGCGGACGGGTGGCTCGATGCCGCCCGCCCGGACGCCGACCGCCTGCTCTGGCGGCTGCGGGCGTCTCCCGAGCTGGCCGCGTTCGCCCGCACCGCCCTCGCGCCGCTGCTCGAGCACGACGCGCGACGTGCCCTGGCGCTCCTACCGACGCTCGAGGCGTTTCTCGCGCATGGCGGCCGCAAGGCGGAGACGGCGCGCGCGCTGCACCTCGAGCGCCAGTCGCTCTACCACCGACTCGGCCGGCTCGAACAGGTCCTCGGCGTGCGGCTCGACGACGAGGACGCCCGGCTGGCCCTCAGCCTCGCCCTGCGGGCGCACCGTTATGCTGCGGGCGTGCGCCGAGACGAGCAGCGCTCGCCGGGCGCCGGCCGACGGTGACGCCCCCGCCCCGCGAGCCGGTCGGGCAGGTCGACGCCCTCGCCATCCCGCGCTTCGCCGGCGTCCGGACCTTCGCGCGCCTACCGACCCATGAGCAGGTCGAGCGCGCGGACGTCGCGGTCCTCGGCGCGCCGTTCGACGGGGCCACGACCTTCCGCGCCGGCTCGCGCTTCGGCCCGGCGGCCATCCGGGAGGCGTCGCTCCTGCTGCGGCCCTACAACGAGCCGCTCGCCGTCGCGCCGTTCCGCGAGGTGCAGGTCGTCGACGCCGGCGATGCGCCGGCGACGCCGATCGACGTCCTCGCCGCCCACGAGGCGATCGAGGGCGCGGCGGCCGCGCTGGTCGCCGCCGGCGGGCGCGTCGTCGGTCTGGGCGGTGACCACTCTGTGTCGTTGCCGCTCGTCCGCGCGGCGGCCGCGCGGCACGGAGCGGTGTCCCTGTTGCAGCTGGACGCGCACACCGACACCTGGGACGAGTACTTCGGCGCCAAGGTCACGCACGGCACGATGTTCCGCCGCGCCGTCGAGGAGGGGGCCGTCGACGCGCACCGGTCCGTGCAGATCGGCCTGCGCGGCTCGCTGTACGCGGCCGAGGACATGCAGGAGAACGCGCAGCTGGGCTTCCACGTGCTGCTGGCGCGCGAGCTCGATGCCGCCGGGGTCGACGGCGCCGTGGCGCTCGCCGCCGCGCACCTGCGCTCGCCCGTGTACGTGACGGTGGACATCGACGTGCTCGATCCGGCGTTCGCTCCCGGGACCGGGACGCCGGAGGCGGGCGGCCTGTCGAGCCGCGAGCTCCTCGCCATCCTGCGCGGCCTGGCCGACACCGGCCTCGACGTCGTCGGCGCCGATGTCGTCGAGGTCTCGCCGCCGTACGATCCGGCGGGCGCCACGGCCGTGGCCGCCGCCAACGTGGCCTACGACCTCGTCGGGCTCGCTGCGCTGAGCGCCCGCCGCGCGCGATGATCGACGCGGTCCTCTCCTTCGACGTCGACGCCGAGTCGGCGATCCTCGCCGACGGCCGCCGCCACGCCGCCAACGCGATGGTGATGACCCACCAGGCCTACGGGCCGCTCGTCGGCGTCCCGCGAATCCTCGCGCTGCTCGGCGAGTATGGGCTGCCGGCAACCTTCTTCGTGCCCGGTCTCACCGCGGAGCGCCACCCCGGGACGGTGGAGGCGATCCTCGCCGCCGGACACGAGGTCGGCCACCACTCCTACAGCCACCGCAATCCCGTCGCGCTCGGGGCCGACTGGGAGCGGGCGGACTTCGAGCAGGCGCTCGCCGCGCTCGACCGCGCGGGCGTCCGGCCGCTCGGCCACCGCGCCGCGCTGTGGAACGCCTCGTGGCAGACCCCCGCCCTCGTCGCCGAGCACGGACTGCTCTACGACTCGACGCTCATGGACGACGACCGCCCCTACGTCCTCGACACCGGCGCCGGCGAGATCGTCGAGCTGCCGCCGCACTGGTCGCTGGATGACTGGGAGCAGTACGCCTTCCTGCCGGACCCGCCGATCGGGACGGTCATCGAGAGCCCCGAGAAGGCGTTCTCGGTCTGGCGCTCCGAGCTCGACGGGATGCGGCGCCACGGCGGCCTCTTCATGCTGACCAACCATCCGTTCCTGACCGGGCGGCCCGGGCGCATCGAGGGGCTGCGACAGCTCGTCGAGTACGCCCTCGACCGGGGCGACGTGCGGTTCTCGTCCGCCGTCGACGTCGCCCGCCGCGCGCGCGACGCCGACGACGTCCCGCGCCGGCGCCTGGCGCCCGTCGACGTCGATCCCGACGTGTACCCGGAGTGAGCGACGCGCTGACGACCCGAGTAGAGGTGCCGGCGCGCGCGGGCCGCGCCGTGCGCGTGGCGGCGGGCGCCGCCGTGCGGGTGACCGACGTCGAAGGGACCCAGGTGGCCGACCTGTTCGCCTTCTGTGCCGGCGACCCCGCCGAGCACCTCAGCGCCCAGCACACGCGAGCGGCGCTGGACCGCCTGTTCCCCCGGGTGGGCGACGCGTTCTTCACGAACCGGCGCCGGCCGATCCTCGTCCTGGAGCGCGACGACTCCCCGGGCGTACACGACATGCTCATCGCCGCCTGCGACCCGAGCCGTTACGCCGGACTCGGCGCTGACGGCTGGCACGCGTCGTGCGAGGAGAACCTCCTGAGCGCCATGGCCGACGCCGGGGTGCCGGGTGTCGTGGTCGCGCAGCCGGTCAACCTCTTCATGAACATCCCGGTCGCGTCCGACGGGACGCTCGGCTGGGAGCCGGCCCGCTCGCTCGCCGGCGACTCGGTGACGCTGCGGGCCGCGGTCGACTGCTTCGTGGCGGTGTCGGCGTGCCCGCAGGACATGGTGGCGATCAACGGCAGCGACCCGACGCCGCTGCTGCTCGAGGTCCTCGGCCCCTCGCCGTGACGTCAAACGCGCGACGCCGCGCGCAGCACCGTGCGGTAGGCCGCCGGATCGGTGACGCCCTCGGTGGCGACGAGCAGCGCGCGGGCGCGCGGGCCGAAGCCGATCGCCGTCCGCAGGGCGCCGCAGCGCGGGTCGACGGCGAGCGCGCGCAGCGCCGCGAGCGGTGCCGCGCCGCAGTCGCCGATCGCCAGGCCGATGCCGGCCAGCTCGGCCATCGCGGCGTGGACCTCGTCGTCGTCGACGGTGACGGTCCCGTCGACGCCGCGCTGCAGGGTCGGCCACGCGGCGGCCGAGACCTGCGCGCAATCCATGCCGGCCATCGTCGTCCCGGGCGTCGGCACGGCGGTCGGGGCGCCGGCGGCGAGCGAGGCGGTCAGGCAC
>JALYMV010000442.1 GCA_030773575.1 Actinomycetota bacterium | reverse complement strand
GTCATGCTCGGGCCGAAGACGACGCCCGCCGGGTCGGCGCCCAACAGCGCGCCGACGCTCGCGCGCGCGGCCGCGACGAGCTCGTCGGTGGCGCGCGCGGCGGCGAAGACGCCGCCGTGGTTGGCGCTCGAGCCGGAGCGCATCCAGTCGCCCATCGCGTCGATGGCCGAGTCGACCATCTGGGTGCCGGCCGGGCCGTCGAGACGGGCCCAGCCGCCGGCCAGGCCGGGGAAGCGTTCACGGTTCACTCGAGGACCTCCAGGGCGCGCGACACCGTCGCGCGGTCGACGTCGTAGGAAAGGAGCAGGAGGACGCGCTCGGACCGGGCCCACTTGAGCGCGTCGACCTCGTCGTTGGGCTCGAAGGCCGCGCCTCCGGGCCGGGCCTCCATGAGCCAGTAACGGACGGCCTTGGCGCGCCCCTTGTGGTCGCGGTAGCCGACCGGCTCGAGCTCGGCGCCCAGCTCGCCGCGGACGCCGATCTCCTCCTCGACCTCGCGGACCGCGGCCTGCGCCCAGTCCTCGCCGGGGTCGAGCTTGCCCTTGGGCAGCGACCAGTCGTCGTAGCGCGGCCGGTGCACGACCGCCACCTCGACGCCCCCGCCGTCGCCGCGACGCCAGACGACGCAGCCCGCGGCCTTCACCTCGGCGGAGTCGGGATCCATGGGGCCGCATCCTGGCAGCCCACGAACTTGACGGGGGCGTCACCTTTGCCTACCGTGCGCGCCATGACCCAGCTTCCCAAGGCCTGCGTGATCGGCGCCGGCTCATCCGGCATCACCGCCGTCAAGGCACTCCACGAGCGCGGCTTCGACGTCGACTGCTACGAGAAGTCCGACCGCGTCGGGGGCAACTGGGTCTGGGGCAACTCCAACGGCATGAGCGCCGCCTACCGCTCGCTGCACATCAACACCTCGCGCGAGCGCATGGAGTACTCCGACTTCCCGATGCCTAAGTCCTATCCCGACTTCCCGCACCACTCCCACCTCGCCCGCTACTTCGACGACTACGTCGAGCACTTCGGCTTCCGCGACCGCATCCGCTTCCGCACGGGGGTCGAGCACGCCGGCCGGCGCGCCGACGGGGCGTGGGAGATCCGCGCCGACGACGGGACGACCGAGGTCTACGACGCCCTCTTCGTCGCCAACGGCCACCACTGGGACAAGCGGATGCCCGAGCCGATGTTCCGCGGCGCCGACACCTTCACCGGCGTGCAGATGCACTCCCACGACTACAAGGGGGAGGACCCGGAGTTCTTCCGCGACAAGAACGTCGTCGTGCTCGGGATGGGCAACTCGGCGATGGACATCGCGGTGGACTCGAGCTTCTCGGCGGCCAACACCTACCTCGCCGCCCGCCGCGGAGCCCACGTGATCCCGAAGTACCTGTTCGGCAAGCCGACGGACCAGATCGGCGGCTCGCCCAAGATCCCGTTCGAGGTCCGCCGCAAGCTCTTCCAGGGTCTGCTCAAGCTCTACTCGGGCGACATGGAGCGCTACGGGCTGCCCAAGCCCGACCACCGCTTCGGCGACGCGCACCCGACGATCTCCAACGACATCCTCTCGCGCGTCGCCCACGGCGAGGTCGTCCCCAAGCCGAACATCGCGCGGCTGGACGGCGACCGGGTCCACTTCGCCGACGGCTCGAGCGTGCAGGCCGACATCGTCGTCTACTGCACGGGCTACAAGGTCACGTTCCCCTTCTTCGACGAGGGCCTGATCTCCGCTCCCGACAACGACCTCCCGCTCTTCCGGCGGGTCTTCCACCCCGACATCCGCAACGTCTTCTTCATCGGCCTGCTGCAGCCGCTCGGGGCGATCATGCCGCTCGCCGAGCTGCAGTCCGCGTGGGTCTGCGACCACCTCGCCGGCCGCTACGCGCTGCCGGCGCCGGCCGCCATGCGCGCCGACATGGAGGCCGAGCGCAGGCGCATGTTCAAGCGCTACGTCGCCTCCAAGCGCCACACGATGCAGGTCGACTTCGACGACTACATCGTCGCGGTCGAGAAGGAGCGGCGGGCCGGCGCGGAGCGGGCGCGCTGTCAGGGGAACGCCCTGCCCGTGCCGCCGCGCGCGCAGGCCGCGGTCACGGCTTGATCGGAGGCGCGGCAGCCGGCGCGGCAGCCCCCGCAGGACGCCGCGAGGCCACCAAGGCGGCCAACCGGGCGGCGATCCTGCGCGCCGCGCGCGAGATCTTCGGAGAGTTGGGCTACGGCGCGGCCGGCATCCGCGACATCGTCCGGCGCGCCGGCCTGGCGTCGGGCACCTTCTACAACTACTTCGCCGACAAGGAGGCCGTCTTCCGCGCGATCGTCGACGAGATCGGGGCGGAGGCCGGCAGCCGCGTCGCCGCCGCGCGCGCTCGCGCCGCCACGCCGCAGGCGTTCGTCGAGGACGCCTACCGGGCCTACTTCGACTACATGGTCGCCGACCGCGTCCGCTTCGCGTTCATGCGCCGCAACGTGGGCGAGATCCGCCTCATGTTCGACGACGTGACGGTCCCCGCCGTCACCGAGGCGCTCGAGGCCGACCTCGCGGCCGCCATCGCCCGCGGGGACCTGCCGGCCGCCGACGTCGAGTACACCGCCCGCACCATGGTCGCGGTCGGGCTCGAGCTCGGCTCGCGGCTGATCGAGCGCGACCCGCCCGACGTCGATGGCGCGACCCGCTTCGCCACCGACCTCTTCCTGGGCGGGCTGCCGCGCGCGGCGGCTCAGGTTCGCACCAGCCAGCGGTAGCGGCCCGCGCGGGCGTAGGCCGCCTCGGCGGCGAGCTGGGCGATGGAGGTCGAGAAGGTCGGATAGACGTGGACCACCGAGGCGAGCTCGGAGAGCCGCATCCCCTGCTCGATGGCCAGCGCCAGCTCTCCGATCAGCTCGCCGGCGGCGGGTGCGAGCACGTGGGCGCCGACCAGCCGGCCCTTGTGGGTCACCGCCACCACGGCGCCGTCCTCGGCGGCCTCGGCGCGGGCGCGGTCGGAGCGCTCGAGGCCGATCCGGTGGACCTCGACGTCGTCGGCGCCGTGGCGCTCGCTGGCCTCGGCGGAGGTCAGCCCGGCGTGCGCGAGCTCGGGATCGGTGAAGGTGACCCACGGGATGAGCGCGCCCGCGCGGCCGGCCCCGGGGAAGAACATGTCGCGCACCGCGCGGGCGGCGTCGGTGGCGGCGGCGTGGGTGAACTGGTAGCCGCCCGTGAGGTCGCCGACCGCGTAGACGGAGCTCGCCTGCGTGCGGGAGCGGTCGTCGACCGCGACGCTGCCGTCGGGCCCCGGGGCGACGCCGATGGTCTCCAGCCCGAGGCCTTCGGCGTTGGGCCGGCGCCCCGCGCCGACGAAGATCTCCTGCGCCGCCCACCGGCGATCGCCGGCGTGGACGACCTTGGCGCCGTCCTCGACCGTCACGCGGTCGAGCTCGACGCCGAGCTCGATCCGCACGCCCTCCTCGCGCAGCCGCGCCACCAGGCGGTCGGCGAGCTCCGGCTCGTCGCGGTGCAGGAGCCGGTGCCCCCGCTCGAGGATCGTCACGTCGGAGGCCAGCCGTCGCAGCGCCTGGGCCATCTCCACCGCGATCGGCCCGCCGCCGACGAGCAGCAGCGACGCGGGCGCCCGCTCGATGTCCCAGACGGACTCGCTCGTGAGGAAGCCGGCCTCGGATAGCCCGTCGATCGGCGGCACCGCCGGCTCCGAGCCCGTGCACAGCAGGAGGTGGCGGGTCTCGAGCACCTCGTCGCCGACGCGGACGGCGTGCGGGCCCTCGAGCCGCGCCGGCTCCCCGAGGCGGACGTCGACGCCCAGCGCGCGGAAGCGCTCCGGGTCGTCGTCGGTGGCCGCGATCCCGTCCTGGACGGCGCGGATGCGCGCGAAGACCGCCGCGGTGTCGATCTCCGGCTCGACCGCCGGGAGGCCGAGCCGGTCGGCGGTCCGCATGGCGTGGGCGGCGTGGGCGGTCGCGAGCAGCGCCTTGGAGGGGACGCAGCCCGTCCACAGGCAGTCACCGCCGACGCGGCCGCGCTCGATCGCGCAGACCTTCACGCCGAGCGACGCCGCGAACTCGGCGGCCACCACGCCCGCCGACCCCATCCCGACGACGATGAGGTCGTAGCGCCCGGCGGCCATGCGGCTACGGGTGGGTCTGCGCGCTGTCGTCGGCCTTCTGGTCGCCGCGTGGGTCGCGCGAGGAGTCGGGCTGGTCGCGCGACTCGGCGCGGGCCGAGAAGCCGGAGTCGTCGCGGATGTCGGCGTCGGCGATCCCGTAGTGGTCGTAGACGGCCCGCTCGAGCTCCGGGTCGAGCGCCTCGGCGTCGGTCTCCGGTGCCCCCTCGATGGCCTCGCGGTCGTAGCGGACGGTGATCTGGCCGTCCGAGATGTCGGCCTCGTCGAGCGGCACGATCACGCGCCGGCCCTCGAAGGAGACGGCAGCGAAGGCGGGCTGGTCGTCGCCCGGCACGAGGAAGACCTCCTCGACCGTCCCGACCTCCTGCTCGGAGACGTCGAGCAGGGTCTGGCCCCGCAGCTCGGCGACCTGATCCTCGTCCAGCATGTCGTTCCTCCTCGGTGGCGTTGTCGGCTCCCGCGAGGCCTACCGCCCCTCCGCGCGCGGGAAACCTACGGCCGCCGATGCCGTCCGGCGGGTGGCTTACCGTGGCGCCATGCCACTGTGCTTCATCGAGCCGCAGGACGCGATCCGCGTGATGGTCGAGTCGATCGGGCGCGAGGCGCGGCGCCAGCTGCTGGGCGAGCTCGTGCGCGCGTGGGTCGACGAGATCCCCGAGAGTGAGCTGGCCTCCCACTACGCCAAGGCGGTGGACGACCTCGACGAGCACGACCTCTCGATGCTCGCCGCCTGGCACGCCTCGCTCGAGGTCGGCCATCCCATCGCCAACAAGGAGTTCCTCGTCAACGCGTTCCCCGCGCTGGGCGAGAACCGCCGCGAGGCGCTGAAGATCGCGGCCGGCTTCCGGGGCGAGGAGGCGTTCAACGCCGGCGTGGCCGAGGAGCAGACGCTCGACACGGTGCTGCCGTGGCTGTCGGCCGCCCGCTGCGAGGAACTCGCCGTCGAGTGCCTCGAGCTCTACTGCTGGGACCGGCTCGGCTCGGACAACTGAACCGCTCCGGCGAAGGCTGCGAAGGGGTGGGGGCACGCCCTCCGATCCCGACCGCTCCGCACCGGCTGTCCTTCTCCAGGCCCCCCCTCCCTCTCTCCCTCCCCGCCGCCCGCCCGTGAGCACGGAGGTCTCCGATCCGGCCGAGGCGGCGCTGGTCGCGCGGCTCGCCGGGGGCGAGCGCGAGGCGCCGATGGCCGAGCTCTACGAGCGCTACGGGCGGCGGGTCTACGCACTCGGGCGGCGGCTGCTCGGCGACGAGACGCAGGCCGAGGAGCTCGTGCAGGAGACCTTCGTGCGGCTGTGGCAGAGCGCCGGCCGCTACGACGCCGGCCGGGCGACGGTCCGCGCGTGGGTGTGGAT
>JALYMV010000441.1 GCA_030773575.1 Actinomycetota bacterium | reverse complement strand
GCGCCGCCGGGGGCCCTCGCGTCCTACTTGTCGATGAGGCGCAGCTCGAACACCCGCTCGCAGCCGCGCAGGCGGTCGGTGGCGTCCGCGCGGACCACGTCGCGCCCGGAGCCGCAGCTGACCGTCTCCCTCGAGCCGTTGGCGGCGTCGATCACGTCGCGGCCGGCGCCGCCGAAGTAGCGGTTGCGGCCGTCGCCGCCGTCGATGCGGTCGTTGCCGTCGCCGCCCGTGAGCCGGTCGCCGTCGAGGCCGCCGGCGATCCGGTCGTTGCCGTCGCCGCCGTCGATGCGGTCGGCGCCGTCGCCGCCCTCGATGTCGTCCCGGTCCTCCCCACCGTCGATGTCGTCGGTGCCGAGGCCGCCCGAGATGAAGTCGAGACCCTCGCCGCCGTCGATCTCGTCGGACCCGTTGGCGCCGGAGATGTCGTCCGGGCCGCCCTGGCCGAACAGGTCGTCGTCGCCGATGCCTCCGTCGAGGAAGTCGAAGTCGTCGCCGCCGAAGATGCGGTCGTTCTGCGAGCCGCCGGAGAGATCGTCAGGGCCGTCCTGGCCGAAGATCGTGTCGGCGCCCGCGGCGCCCTGGACCGTGTCGAATCCGCCCGCCCCGAGGATGCAGTCCTCGCCCTGGAGCGCGCTGACCGTGTCGTCGGCGTTCGAGCCCTGGATCCGGTCGTTCTGCGGGGTGCCGTTGACGTTGCCGCCGTTCGGGCCCGCCTGGATCGTCGTGGGCGCCGCCGGGCAGTTCTCAGTCTGCGCGCCGGCCGGTACGGCGACGACGGCGGCGGCGAGCAGCGCGGTGATGCTGGCGCCGAGCGTGGCTCTGTGCATTCGGACCTCCCTGGAGGTGTGTGTCGGACGGGCCGCGGCGTACCCCCGAGCGCCGATGCGCCACCCGCGCCTGTACGCTCCCGAACCTTCAGGCCAGACGGCGGCCGACGAGCGCCGCGTGCGCGGCGACGCTCGCGGCGTAGGCCGGGAAGTCGCGCGCGTAGAGCGCCTGCGGGCCGTCGCAGAGCGCGACCTCGGGGTCCTCGTGGACCTCGACGATGATTCCGTCGGCCCCCACCGCCGCGGCGGCGCGCGACAGCGGCTCGACGAGCCGCCGGTCCCCCGACGCGTGGGAGGGGTCGACGATCACCGGCAGGTGGGAGTGCAGCTTGAGCCAGGGCACGGCGCTGAGGTCGAGCGTGAAGCGCGTCGCGGTCTCGAACGTGCGGATCCCGCGCTCGCAGAGCATCACCCGCTCGTTGCCCTCCTTGAGGACGTAGTCGGCGGCCTGCAGGAGCTCGTCGAGCGACGAGGAGAGCCCGCGCTTGAGCAGCACGGGCTTGCCGAGCTTGCCCGCCACCTCGAGCAGCGCGTAGTTCTGCATGTTGCGCGCGCCGATCTGGATGACGTCGGCGTGCTCGGCGATCGCGTCGGCGTGGGTCGTGTCGAGGAACTCGGTGACCACCGGCAGGCCGGTCTCCGCGCGCGCCTCGGCGAGCAGCTCGAGCCCCTCGACGCCGAGCCCCTTGAAGGCGAAGGGCGAGGTCCTGGGTTTGAACGCGCCGCCGCGGAGCATCGCCGCCCCGGCGTCGCGGACCGCGCGCGCCACCCCGACCGTCTGCTCCCGGCTTTCCACCGTGCACGGCCCGGCGATCAGCGCGAAGGTCTCGTTGCCGCCGACCACGCGGCCGTCGACCGAGAAGCGGGTCGGCTCGTGGTGGGCGAGCTCGGAGGAGGCGAGCTTGTAGGGGCGCGAGATGGGGACGACGCGGTCCACCCCCGCCATCCCCTCCAGGCCCAGGCCGCCGACCCGCTCGGGGTCGCCGATCGCCCCGATCGCGGTGGTCAGCTCGCCTGGCATGACGAGGACGTGGACGCCCGTCGAGGCCAGGCGCTCGCGCACGGCCTCGATCTGGCCGTCGGTCGCCTTGGGTGACATGACGATCATCACAGCCCGAGCTCCCGCACCCCGAGCTCGTCGGCGCCCAGGTGGTGGGCCAGCTCGTGGCGGACCGTCCGGGTGACCTGGGCGCGCAGCTCGTCGGGGTCGTGGCCGAAGTCGCGCAGCAGCGTGTCGCGGAAGATCACGACGCGGTCGGGGTAGTCGTCGCGGGCGACGCCGTCGCCCTGGTAGAGACCGTAGGCCCCGTGGCGGCGGCCCTTGTCGGAGACGACGACGGCGACGTGGCTGAGCGCGTTGCGCAGCAGGTCGGGCAGGTCGTCGAGCGCCTCGCGGACGAGCTCCTCGAAGTCGGCGGGGTTGCGCGGGTCGAGTACGAGGAACTCGTCCTCGTCGGGCTCGGCGGCGAGGTTCTCGCGCGCCAGGCGCTCGGAGCGGACCACCACGCGCTCGAACTCCTCCTCGTCCTCGGGGCTCGTGTAGGTGCCCATCCGGGTGGTGATCGCCGCGATGCCGAGCCCGAGGATGCTCAGGGCGCCGACCGCCGCGGCGATCCCCTGGAAGAAGCGGAGCGGGTAGGTCGTCGCAAAGCCCTGCGCGATCGTGATGATCAGCACGGCGATGCAGAGGCAGATCGTCGAGGAGGCGACGACGCGCTTGGCGGTGGGCCAGTCCTGCATCACGGGTTGCGGGCGGGACGGAGGGCGCTCATTGAGACCCATGCTAGGGACCGCGCCGTTTGTGCCCGCGTGCCCGAGGGAATCCACGGTGCATGGGAATCGGAACCTCCATCGCGCTCATCGCCATCGGCGCGATCCTCAAGTTCGCCGTCACGGCCGACGTCTCGGGCCTCGAGCTCTCCACTATCGGCGTGATCCTGATGGTCGTCGGCGTGATCGGGCTGCTCATCTCGCTGTTCTTCCTCACCCAGGCGCGCGACCGCGCCGTCGGCACGGTGCCCCCCGGCGAGCCGCGCGTCCGCGACCGCGAGTACTACTAGGCCTCCTGCGCGCCTGCGGGCGGCTCCGGCGCCGGCGCGTCCGGGATGTCGGGCTCGGGCCGGTCGGGGCCCGGCGGCGCGCCGCGCGCGTCGGGGACCTGGCGCCACTCGGTGAACCGGCGGCCGCGGATCACGAACGCGACGCGCGCCAGCGCGCCCGGGGCGTCGCACGTGCGCCCGGGGCGCGACACGAGCCGGAAGGTGCCCACGACGTAGCGCCCGTTCTGCTGGACGTAGAGCAGCCGGGCGCCGCAGGGCAGGCCGTCGTTGAAGGCGCGGACCTGGTCGCGGGAGCGCAGCCGGTAGGCGCGCCCCTGCGAGACGATGGCCGGCAGCGCGAAGTAGTCCGTCGCGCGCTCGACGTCGGCACGGCGCACCGCCTCCGCCCACCCTGCGATCACCGGGCGCAGCCGCTCGGCGTCGCGCGCGGTGGGGCGAGGCTCAGGCGTCGCGCGCGGCGTGGCGGCGGGCCTGCGGGCGCTCGGCGCGTCCACGCCCCCGCCGCAGGCCGAGAGCGGCAGAAGACAGATCGCGATGGCGATGGCGCGCGACACCTCGGGTGACCATACGCCCGAGGTGCCGCCGCGGATGCTCCTACAGGCCCTTCGGGTGGCGGACGGTGTAGCCGCTCGTCGAGCGCTCCGCCCTCTGCCACCGCGAGTTGGCGTCCTTGCGGCCGCTCGTGTCGAAACGCAGGCCGGCCACGATCATGTACGAGTGACCGGCGTTGGCGTAGATCGTCACCCACTCGCCGGGGCCCGCGAGCCCCCAGCGGGCGAAGCCGGAGGAGTCGAGCGGGTCCGTGAGCATCCGCGCGCCCTGGAAGGCGTAGGACATGGAGCCCGAGCAGTCGTAGCCGGAGTCCCGGTTTGGCGGAGGCCGGTGGCCGCCGCCGTACCTGTAGGGCTTGGCGTGGATCTCGTTGCCGGCGGCGATGATCCGCTTGACCGCCTCAGGCGCGGAGGCCGGGGCGACGGCGCGGCCGTCGGGGGCGATGACCGCCTTCTCCCCGGCGGGCGGCGGCGGGGCGTCGGGGGCGGGCTCGCCGCCGGGCGGCGTGCGAC
>JALYMV010000440.1 GCA_030773575.1 Actinomycetota bacterium | reverse complement strand
GAGCACGGTCGTCGACGTCGTGACCTCCGCCACGTCGCGCAGGACGCGCGGGCGCAGCGCGAGCCGGTCCCACGCCGTACCGCCCGCGTCGCCGGTCCCGCCCGCGAAGAAGGCGTACGCGCCGGCGTCGAGCCGCTCGCGCGCCGCCGCCGACAGGTCGTCCATCTACGACGCGCCGATGGCCCGGAAGTCGCTCGTGTCGCCCGGGGCGTAGCCGATCTCGTCCTCCGAGGCAGTGGCCGCCCCCTCTGCCCGCGCCTCCTCGGCGACCGCCGCGGCGACCGCCTCGGCGACGTCGCGGTTGAAGACGGAGGGGACGATGTAGTCCTCGCGCAGCTCCTTGTCGCGCACGATGTGGGCGATCCCGCGCGCGGCGGCCATCTTCATGTTCTCCGTGATGCCGCGGGCGCGGACGTCGAGGGCGCCGCGGAAGACGCCGGGAAAGCAGAGGACGTTGTTGATCTGGTTGGGGTAGTCCGAGCGGCCCGTCGCGATGATCCGCGCGTACGGCGCGGCCTCCTCGGGCGTGACCTCCGGCGTCGGGTTGGCCATCGCGAAGACCATGGCGTCCTCGGCCATCCGCCCGAGCGCCTCGGCCGGCATCACGCGCGCGCCCGAGAGCCCGATGAAGAGATCTGCGCCGTCGATGACGTCGGCCGGCGCGCCCGCGCGGCGCTCGGGGTTGGTGGCGTCGGCGTACCAGCGCTTGATGTCGCTCATCGAGCCGTCGAGGTAGTCCTCGCGCTCGGTGTGCAGGGCCCCGCGCGAGTCGCAGCCGATGATGTGCTCGACCCCCGCCTCGAGCAGGATCTTCGTCACCGCCACGCCGGCCGCGCCGAGCCCGACCACCAGGACGCGGAGGTCCTCGAGCCGCTTGCCGGTGAGCTTGACCGCGTTGAGCAGCGCGGCGAGGACGACGACCGCCGTGCCGTGCTGGTCGTCATGGAAGACCGGGATGTCGAGCTCGCGCTTGAGCCGGTCCTCGATCTCGAAGCAGCGCGGCGCGGAGATGTCCTCGAGGTTGATCCCCCCGAAGGTCGGCGCCATCGCCCGCACGATCGCGACGATCTCGTCGGGGTCCTTCGTGTCGAGGCAGATCGGGAACGCGTCCACGCCGGCGAACTCCTTGAAGAGCATTGCCTTGCCCTCCATGACCGGCATGGCCGCCTCCGGGCCGATGTCGCCGAGGCCGAGGACGGCGGTCCCGTCGGAGACCACCGCCACCGTGTTGCGCTTGATCGTGTACTGGAACGCCTTCGCGCGGTCCTCCGCGATCGCCGTGCAGACCCGCGCGACGCCGGGCGTGTAGGCCATCGAGAGGTCGTCGCGCGTGCGGAGCGGGTGCTTGTTGTGCTGCTCGATCTTGCCGCCCACGTGGAGGAGGAACGTGCGGTCGGTCGTGTCGACGATCCGCGCGCCCTCGACCGCCCCGATCGCTCCCAGGATCTGCTCCCAGTGGTCCTGGTCTGAGGCGTCGACCGTGAAGTCGCGCAGGCTCGTCTCGTTCTCGAGCGAGATCAGGTCGACGGAGCCGATCGTCCCCCCGGCGTGGCCGATCGCGCTCGCCACCTGGCCGAGCATGCCCGGGCGGTGGGGCACCTCGATCCGGATGACCAGCGAGAACTGCGCGGAGGGGATCGCCATGGCGGCGATCCTATCCCCACCCCTAGAGTGTCCGCCGCGATGTCGGAGAACGGCGACCAGCCCCGCGAGCTCTTCCTGATCGACGGCAACTCGCTGGCCTACCGAGCCTTCTTCGCCCTGCCGGAGTCCATCGCGACCTCCGACGGCCAGCCGACGAACGCCATCTTCGGCTTCGCGTCGATGCTGGTGAAGATCCTCACCGACTACGGCGCGGTGCCCACCGTCGTGGTCTGGGACGCCGGGCTCTCGGGCCGCAAGGAGATCTCCGCCGGCTACAAGGCGCAGCGCTCGAGCCGCCCCGACCTGCTCAAGGAGCAGTGGCCCCATCTCGCCCCGCTCGTGGACGCCTTCGGCTACACGAACATCTCCGTCGAGGGCTACGAGGCCGACGACGTGATCGCCACGCTGGCCGCCCAGGCCAAGGAGCGCGGGGTGCCGGTGATGGTGGTCACCGGCGACCGTGACGCCTACCAGCTCGTCGGCGACGGGGTGCGGATCATGTCCACCTCGCGCGGGGTGACCGACACGAAGGTCTACGACCGCCGAGCGGTCGTCGACCGCTACGGCATCGAGCCCGAGCTCATTCCCGACTTCATCGGGCTCAAGGGCGACACCTCCGACAACATCCCGGGGGTCCCGGGCATCGGCGACAAGACCGCGAGCGACCTGCTGCAGCGGTTCGGGACGCTCGAGGAGGTCCTCGCCCACGTCGACGACATCTCGGGCGCCAAGCGAAAGGAGAACCTCACGAACCACGCCGAGGACGCACGGATCTCCAAGCGGCTGGCGACGATGGTCTTCGATGTCCCGGTCGAGCTCGACCTCGTTGCCGAGTCCGCCCGCGAGCCCGACCGCTCGCGCCTACGCGAGGAGTTCCGCCGCTGGGAGCTGCGCGACCCGCTGCGCCGGCTCGAGGAGGCGCTCGAGGCCGCGGAGCAGGAGGCGATCCCGCGGCCGGAGGCGGTCGAGGCGCGCTGCGTGCCGGTCCGCGAGGCCTCCGTGGCCGACGTCGCACGGCTGGAGGGCGAGGTGGCGCTCGTCGTGCGGGCGCCGGAGATCCCCGAGGGCGAGCTGCTGCCGGTCGACGAGCGCTGGCGCTTCGGCGCCTACGCGGGCGGCGCCGAGGCGCTGGCGGGCCAGGTCGACGACCCGGCCGAGCTCGTCGACGCGCTCGCGGGGCGCCCGATCGTCGCCCACGACGCCAAGGCGCTCGGCCGCGTCCCCGACACGCTCGCCCACGACACCGAGGTCGCCGCCTACCTGCTCGACCCGGCGCGGCGCGGCTATCCCCTCGACGAGCTCTGCGAGGAGCGCGGCCTGGCGGTCGCCGCCGACGACCCCCACGCCGCCGGCGCCGTGCTCGCCCTCGAGCTGGCGCGGCTGCAGCGCGAGCAGATCCGCGAGCGCGGCCTCGAGGACCTCCTGACCCAGATCGAGCTGCCGCTCGTGCGTGTCCTGCGCTTCATGGAGCTGGCGGGCATCAGGCTCGACACCGCGCGCCTCGGCCGGGCACGCGACCGCATCAACGCCGACGCCGCTCAGCTCGAGCGCGAGATCTGGGAGCTGGCGGGGGAGGAGTTCGTGATCGGCTCCCCCCAGCAGCTCGGCCATGTCCTGTTCGAGAAGCTCGGGCTCTCCAGGAAGCGCCGCGGCAAGACGGGCTTCTCCACCGATGCCCGCGTGCTCCAGGCGATCCGCGAAGAGCACGAGATCATCCCGAAGATCGAGCGCTTCCGCGAGCTCTCCAAGCTCGCCCAGACCTACCTCGAGGCGCTGCCGAGCTGGCTGGCGTCGGACGGCCGGCTCCACACGACCTTCCAGCAGACGGCGACCGCCACCGGCCGGCTCTCCTCGATCGACCCCAACCTGCAGAACGTCCCGATCCGCACGGAGACCGGCCGCGAGATCCGCGCCTGCTTCGTCGCCGAGGAGGGCCACCGGCTCCTGAGCGTCGACTACTCCCAGGTCGAGCTGCGGGTGCTCGCCCACATCGCGGGGGAGGACGTCCTCAAGGACATCTTCCGGCGGGGCGAGGACGTCCACACGGAGACCGCGAGCGCCGTCTTCGACCTGCCGCCCGAGCAGCTCGACACCGGGATGCGCTCCAAGGCCAAGATGGTCAACTACGGGATCGTCTACGGGCTGTCGGCCTTCGGGCTCGCCGACCGGCTGCGCATCCCGCAGGAGGAGGCGCAGGAGTTCATCGACCGCTACCTCGAGCGCTTCCCGGCCGTCCGCCGGTTCATGGACGACGCCGTCGTGCAGGCCACCGAGCACGGCTACGTCTCGACGATGTTCGGCCGCCGCCGCATGATCCCCGAGATCCGCGCGCGCCAGTGGAGCCTGCGCAAGCTCGGCGAGCGCCTGGCGGTCAACACGATCATCCAGGGCACCGCCGCCGACATCATCAAGGTCGCCATGGTGCGCTGCCACGACGGGCTCGTCGAGGCCGGGCTCGAGACGCGGCTGATCCTCCAGATCCACGACGAGCTGCTGTTCGAGGGCCCGCCGGCGGAGATGGACGCCGCTCGCGGGATCGTGTGCGCGCAGATGGTCGGCGCGGCCGAGATGGATCCGCCGCTGGCGGTCGAGGCGGGCGTCGGCTCGAACTGGCTCGACGCGAAGTGAGCGCCTGATGGACCGCGGCGCCGCCGTGATGCTCACCGCGGTGGTCGGCGGGCTGATCGCGCTGCAGGCCCCGATCAACTCGGGCCTCGGGCGCTCGGTCGGGACCTTCCAGGCGGCGTTCGTCTCCTTCGCGCTCGGCACGGTGGTGCTCGCACTGATCGCCGGGCTCGCGCGCGGCGGCTACGGCATGATCGTCCCGGGCATCAAGGGGCTCGCGCCGCAGTACCTGCTCGGGGGGATCCTCGGGGCGATCTACGTCACCACGGTGCTCGTCACCGTGCGGTCGCTGGGCGCCGGAGGGGTGACGGCGGCGACCATCGCGGGCCAGCTCGCCATGTCGGTCGCGCTCGACCACTTCGGCTGGCTCGGCGTCGAGCGCGATCCCGTCACGCTCGACAAGATCGTCGGCCTGGCCCTGCTGGCCGGTGGCACCTACCTGCTCGTTCGCGACTGATCCCGGCGTGGCGGTTGCGGAGCGGCCCGGCGCCGCGTTACGATGCGCACAAGGTCACCCGGAGGGAGGTTCCCCATGCGCATCTTCTCCACGCTGAGCGCCCTCTTCTGGACGCTCGTCCTCGGCATCATCGCGATGTTCGCCTTCTTCGTGGCGCTTGGCGCCGTCAAGCCCGAGGAGGTGTCGGGCATCACGTTCGCGGTCGGCGGCTTGCTCGTGCTCTGGCTCGCCCACGCTACCTGGGTCACGCGCCGGCGCGGCAGCGACCGCGACCTCGAAGCCGCCCGCGCGCGCGAGCGGCGCGGGTTCTAGAGCACAGCTTCTCGCTACTCCGCAACCTCGGGCTCCCAGAGCTGTTGTACGGGCATGGGAGCACTCGGCAGCGGGCCCTGTCTGCCCGTCCTGGCGTGGGACACCGAGTTGGCGGCCGGCCTCGAGGGCCCGCGCCGCGAGCAGGCGACGCGCCTCTCGATGACCGCCGCGCGCGAGGTCCGCACGGGCCCCTGGGCGCCCGAGCGACTCGTCGGCGCCGCCGGGCCGGCCCTCGCCGAGGGGTACGGCCTGCTCGTCCTCGAGGGCATGGCCGCCCGCACCGTCGACTGCGACGGGCGCACCGCGGCCGAGCTGCTCGGCCCGGGCGATCTGCTCCAGCCCCAGCAGTGCGGCCGTCCGCACGAGACGATCGACGTGGGCGTGCACTGGACGGTGCTCGCCGACCTGCGCATCGCGTTGCTCGACCGCTCCTTCGCGATGCGCCTCGCGCCGTACCCCGAGGTCTCCGTCGCGCTGGCCAGCCGCGCGATGCAGCGCGCCCGCGACCTCGCCGTCCGGCTCTCGATCGCCCAGTTCTCTCGCGTCGACGATCGCCTGACCCTGCTGCTCTGGCACCTCGCCGAGCGCTGGGGCAAGGTGCACGCCGACGGCGTGCTGGTCCGCCTGCCGCTCACGCACGAGATGCTCTCGCAGCTCATCGCCGTCCGCCGCCCCTCGGTCACCGTCGGCCTCGGCGAGCTGCGCCGGCGCGGCGAGATCGTGCCGGTCGCCGGCGGCTGGCTGCTGCGCGGCGAGCCGACGGCCGGCATCGGCTCGGGCTCCGTGCGGATGCTCGCCGCGAGCTAGCGGCCTCCGAGCAGGAGCGCGATCTGCCGCTGCGGATCGCCGAGGAAGCGACGGAGATCCCGGACGGCCGGAACGTCGTCGTAGCCGATCTCCGCGAGCCCGTCCTCGCCACAGTGGAGGATGCGTGCGTCGGGGTGCGCGACGAGGATCGGCGAGTGGTAGCGATGATCCACTGCGCCCCCTGACCGGCGAGCTCGTCGATCCGCAGGAGCAGCGCGAGCTGGCCCTGGAAGGACAGCGCCGCCTCGGGCTCGTCGAGCAGATAGAGCCCGCCGGCGCCCAGGCGGTGCATCGCGATCGAGAGGAACGACTCGCCGTGCGATTGCTCGTGCAGCGAGTGCCCGCCGTAGGCGCCGAGCGGGTCGCCCGCCTCCTTGGGCAGATGCTCGAGATAGGTGGCGGCGGTGAAGACGCTCTCGGATCGCAGGAAGAAGTCGGTGCGGGGGCGCCGGGACCCGCGGACGAGCGTCAGGGCCTCACCCAGGGGCGAGTGCGACTCCCGGGTGGCGTAGCTGAAGTTCGACGAGCCGCCTTCGGGATTCATGCCGGCCGCGACGGCCAGCGCCTCGAGGACGGTCGACTTGCCGGATCCGTTGTCGCCGACCAGGAACGTGAGCCTGGGGTGCAGATCGACGCCGGCGCTCAGTGCGGCGACCGCGGGCAGGACCCACGGGTAGCGCCGCCCGTCGCCTTCGGGCACGCGGTCGGAGTCGAGCCGGACGGCCCGTATCAGTGGGTCCATGGGCAGGACAGCTGATATGGACGGCCGGTTGTCAAGCTGAGCAGGCGGATTTGGCGTGTCGGCGCTTGGTCGGCGGGTGTGGTCGGCTGGGTGGGTGGCGGTCCGGCGGCGTGGTGCGCGACGCGCGGTCAAG
>JALYMV010000439.1 GCA_030773575.1 Actinomycetota bacterium | reverse complement strand
CGCCGAGCCGGCCCCGGACTCGCTGCGCGTCCGCGGCCCGCGGCTCGCCCTCCGCTACGCGACGCCCGACGACGCGCCGGCGCTCTTCGAGCTCGCCTCCGACCCGGCCGTCACCCGCTTCTTCTCGTGGGGCCCGTACCGCCGGATGGCCGAGCCGGAGGCCTACATCGCGGGGCTGCCGCTCAAGCGCGAGCGCGGCGAGCTGCTCGACTTCCTGGTCGTCGACGCCGACGACCGGCCGATCGGCGTCACCGGCCTCTCCGAGCTCTCGCTCCGCGACCGCCGCGCCACGGTCGGCTCATGGTTCGGCCACCGGTACTGGGGCAGCGGCTCGAACTCGGAGTCCAAGGCGCTGATCGGCCGCCTCGCCTTCGACCACCTCGGCCTCGAGCGGCTCACCGCGTGGGCCAACACCCGCAACGGCCGCTCCCAGGTCGCGCTCGAGCGCGTCGGCTTCCGCCGCGAGGGGATCCTCGCCGGGTGGCACCGCCACGGCGACCAGGTCCACGACGTCGTCGTCTTCGGGATGCAGCGCCCCGGCTTCGAGCGCTCCAGGCTGGCGGCGATCCCCGTCGAGGTGACGGGTCCGCTGCCGCCGGCCTTCAACGTGTGCTAACCGCGCCGGCTCTCCCACGAGAAGCCGCGCACCGCGAGCACGAGGCCGAGCGCCGTCCACAGCCCGATCACCAGCAGCGCGACGCCCTGCTCGCCGAGCCCCTGCCCGGTGACCATCGCCCCCGAGAGCCCGTCGATCACGTGCTTGAGCGGCAGCACCTCGGCGATGTCGCGGAGGATCGCCGGCGTGCGGTCGACGTCGTAGAAGACGCCCGAGATGAAGATCACCGGCAGGAAGACGGCGTTGACGTAGGCCGGCGCCGAGTCGAAGTTGGGGATCGCGTGCGAGAGCGCGACCCCGAGCAGCGCGAAGCAGACGACGCCCGCCGCCATGAAGACGCCCAGCGCCAGCAGGTCGCGCGGCCAGTCGACCCGGAAGAGCAGCTTCCCGGCCACGGTGATGACGGCGATCTGGATCACCGTGTTGGTCACCGCGTTGGCGGCGATCCCCCCCAGGTAGGCGCCCGGCGGCAGCGGGGTGCCGCGGATCCGCTTGAGCACCCCCTGCTCGCGCAGGAACGTCAGGTTCATCGCCAGCGCGGAGAACGTCGTCGACATCACGCTCATCCCGGCGATGCCGGGGACGATCACGTCGAGCGTCTCCTGGTCGTCGGCGAAGACCGCGCCGAACAGGGCGAGGAAGATCAGCGGCAGCGCGAAGTTGAAGAACGCGGCGCTCGGGTTGCGCCAGAACATGCGGCGCTCGAGGCGGTACTGGCGCCACACCGCGGCTCCCATCAGGCGACGACCTCCTCGGCGACGTCGGCGTCGGCGGTGAGCTCGAGGTAGACCTCCTCGAGGCTGGGGCGGGTCACCCTGAGGTCCTCGAGGCGCTCGCCGCGGGCGAGCGCGGCGGCGGTGAGGTCGTGCAGCAGCGCGGTCGGGTCGCCGGTGACGCGCTCCTGCGGGACGCCGTCGGCCGCGCGCCAGGTGACGCGGTAGCGCGCGCCGTCGCCCGCCCCGAGCTCGCCGGGCGCCCCTTCGGCGAGGATCCGGCCGTCCTTGAGGATGGCCACCCGGTCGGCCAGCGCCTGCGCCTCGTCGAGGTAGTGGGTGGTGAGCAGGACCGTCTTGCCCAGGTCGCGCAGCGCGCGGACCGTGTCCCAGGCGTTGCGCCGCGCAGCGGGGTCGAAGCCGGTGGTCGGCTCGTCGAGGAAGATCAGCTCCGGGTCGCCCACGAGCGCGAGCGCGAAGTCCAGCCGCCGGCCCTGGCCGCCCGACAGCGTGCGGATGCGCGCGCCGGCCTTGTCGGTCAGCCCGGCGAGCGCGACGACCTCGTCGACGTCGCGCGGGCGGGGATAGAGCGTCGCCCAGTAGGCGACCGCCTCGCGCACGGTGAGGTGGCGGTACATCCCGCTCGACTGCAGGACGATCCCGATCCGCGAGCGCAGCTCGCGCGCGCGGGCACCGTCCGCCGGGTCGATGCCGAGGACGCGGACCTCGCCGCCCGAGCGGTTGCGGTAGCCCTCGAGGATCTCCACCGTGGTCGTCTTGCCGGCGCCGTTGGGCCCCAGCAGCCCGAAGACCTCGCCGCGCGCGACGGTGAAGCCGATGCCGCTGACGGCGTCATGGGAGCCGTAGGACTTCGAGAGGCCGGAGACCTCGATGGCGGGGCCGACGCTCGTCATCGGCATCCATCATGGCAACCTTGGCGCCTTGCTCTCCGCCTGTATCGACATCGGCTCGAACACCACGCGGGTGCTCGTGGCCGAGGCGTCCGGCGGGCGGCTGACCGAGGTGCTCCAGCGCCGGGCGTTCACGCGGATCGGCAAGGAGCTGCGGGCCGACGGCGAGATCGCGCCCGCCAAGCTCGACGAGGTGGTCGCCGTGGTGGCCGAGCAGGTCGCGCTGGCGGCCGCCGTGGGGGCGAGCCGGCTGCGCGTCGTCGGGACCGCGGCGATCCGCAACGCCGGCAACCGGGAGGACTTCTGCGGCCGGATCCTCGAGGCGGCCGGGGTCGAGGTCGAGATCCTCGACGGCGAGGAGGAGGCGCGCCTCGCCTTCCTCGGCGCCACCCGGACGCTCGGCCGCCCGATCGAGGGGCGGGTCGGCGTCGCCGACGTGGGCGGCGGCTCTTCGGAGCTCGCGGTCGGGACGGTGGACGGCGGCGTCGAGTGGTCGGACTCCTTCCGCATCGGGTCCGGCTTCCTCGCCGATGCCTACCTGCGCTCCGACCCGCCGTCGGCGCGGGAGCTGCACGCGGTCAGCGAGCACGCGGAGGGCGTCTTCGAGGGCGTCGAGCTGCCCAGGCCGGCCTCCGCGGTGGCGGTCGGCGGCAGCGCGGCGTCGCTGCGGCGGCTCGTCGGCGCGGTGCTCGAGCCCGACACCCTCCAGCGCGCGGTCCGCGTCCTCTCCTCGGATCCGTGCGACGTCGTCGCCCGCCGCTTCGACCTCGACCCGGAGCGCGTCCGGCTCCTGCCCGCCGGGATCCTCATCCTCGACGCCATCTCCCGCCGCCTCGGCCAGCCGTTGCAGATCGGGCGCGGCGGGATTCGCGAGGGCGTCTGCCTCGAGCTCGCGGGGGAGGCGACGTAGCCGCCCGGCTCCGGTTCAGCGAACTCGCAGCCGGAGCGTGCGACGGGCGGACCGGTTGCCGGCGGCGTCCTGCGCGGTCAGCCGGACCGTCAGGCGACCGCCCCGGAGCGTCGGTCGCAGCGAGAAGCGGTTGGCACCCGCGCGACCTCGGAAGGTGCGGCGGATCGTTCGCCGACCGTTGCGCAACTCGGCCCGCACCTCCGCAGCTTCAGACAGCCTCAGGCGGAGGACGAACGAGCGGCGCGCCGCGCGTGTCCGGATCGCCGACATCAGCGGCGGCGTGGTGTCGCCGGCCGCCGGGGCGGTCGTCGCCGGAGTGGGCGTCGCCGCCGGAGTGGGCGTCGCCGCCGGAGGCGGCGGAGCGGTGCCGGTGGTCGTGCTCGGCGCGCTCACGCGAACGACGCCGGACATCCCGTCCCCACCCGGCCCACCGTGCGGCTCGCAATAGAAGCGATAGGTGCCGGCCGCGTCGAACTTCCGCGTCGTGACCCAGCGCTTGGAGACCTGCATGCGAGCATCCGGCTCGTCCTCCCAGCGCACGTTGTGAGAGCCGGCCTCGGAGTTCGTGATCGTCACCGTCTCGTTCACGCTCATCGTGACGTCCGCCGGGCTGAAGGTGTCGTCGGATCTCGCCTGGATCGACTGGTCGGCCGCCAGCGCGGGAACGACGGCGACCGCGAAGCCGGTGACGGCGGCGAGGGCGAGCTTCAGGCGCATGCAGCCACCGTAGCGCGCGCGAAAGGCTGCGTGCCCCCGTCAGTCCGCGCATGTTTGGGGTCGGCCAGAGCGTCTGCGGCCCTCATCCCCGTCGGCCTGCTCACCGCGGTGGCGGGCGGTGTCCTGCTTGCCACCGCGCTGGCGACCTCCGCGACCGGCGCACGAACAGCGTTCGAGATCCTGTTCGCCGCGGAGATCATCCTCGCCGGCGTGATGGCGTCGTTGCCGTGGGCGCGCATGACCCACGGCCGCAGCCTGTTCCTCGGCGGGCTCGTCCTCGGAGGAGCCTGCTCTACCTGGGCCAGCGGAGGTTCCGTGGGGAGGATGCCGGCGCCGCGCGCGGCTGAGCCCGGCGGGCGACCTCGGACGGACGTCTTGACCGCCCCGCGCACCGGAATGAGCACGAGCATTTCGGGTTCAAGGGCAAGGCGGCGGGTCTCACGCTCAGGGCCGGCTCCGCCGTATTCCTCGTCGTGGCGCGCGGCGGGCTGAAGCTGGCGGTTCGGGGCTATGGCCGCGCTGGCACGTTCGCGCTCCAGGGCCTGTACGTCATCGGCACCCTCGGCTTCATCTACGGCGAGCGCGCACCGCTGATGGGCAAGGACACGGCGGCGGCCCGACCTGAGCGGGTGAGCGGTGCTCAGCGCCGCGACGGCCCGTGCAGCAGCCGCTTGGGCAGCGGGACGGGGGAGAGGCGGTCGACGGCGAGCCCGGCGAAGCGCCGCGGCTCGACCTTGGCGACCAGCGCGGCGAGGTCCTCGCGCTCGGCGGGCGTGAGGTTGCGACTGCGACCGCGCCCCTTGCGCACGAGCTCGACCAGGCGCCGGCGCTGCTGGGGCTCCAGGCGCCGCAGGTGGTCGCGCGCGACGAGCGCGATCTCGGCGACCGCTAGCAGCTTGAAGACGGGCAGGCGGCGCAGGAGCGGCAGGCGGCCGGCGCCACGGGCGATCAGGCGGTGGGTGAGGCGGCTGGCCATGCCGCGCCCAGTCTAAGCCTGGATCCACCGATCCCCACGGCGCCTGGACGCCGGATGCGTTCGCCAGGGGCCGCCGGCCGGCAACCGAAGGGATCACCCTGCGGATGCC
>JALYMV010000438.1 GCA_030773575.1 Actinomycetota bacterium | reverse complement strand
TAAGCGCGCGCTTCGACCAGGGTGTCCCATTGCCGGGCGAAGGCCAGCGCGAGGCCGGCGAGGATCATCGTTGCGGTGAGTCCCAGCGCGTCCACCGCGAAGCCGCGGCGCGCGAGCAGCATGCCGGCCACGGCGCCGACACCGACGGCGGTCATGTAGACCCCGGCCGTAACGAGGTCCGGGCGGCCCTCGCGAAGCCACACCACGGCTGCGCCCCAAGCGAGGAGCACGATCGCGGTCGCCCAGTAGGCGCCGCGACGCCCGCCGACCGCCGCTGCCGGCAGATAGACAAGTCCGAGCCCGAGCGGAGTCAGGTAGAACCGGTCCGGGTCCGGCCCGACGACCGCGGCGAAGACGACCGCCCAAAGAGCAGCGCAAGCCCTTGGCGCAGGCGGACCGACGCACGACGATCCGCCTGCGGGGCTGCTGTGCGGGTCGCAGTCACGATGCGGTTGAACCCGGCCCAGCGCCGAACGGTTCATCACTTCGGTCGATCCGTGCCGCCACTGCCCGCGCTCGACGAGCGCCCGCTGAGCAGCCCGAGGTTCGACACGACGAAGGGCACGAGGAAGTTCATGCCCGCCTTGACGGCGGTCACTGCGGTCGCCTCGCCGGCGAGGATCACGTCGAGCTGGTTGATCGCGGTGAGCACGACCCCGACGACAAGCGCGATCCTTACCGTGCGTCGGAGGTGCTGGGGGCGGCAGCAGTACCGCACGGCGCCGACGACGGCCGGACGATTCATGCGCGACTTGGTTCAGAGGTCTGCCCGGCGGACGATGCCGAGCAGCACTCCCTCGGGGGTCGTGACGACCGCGGTGCTGAGCCCGCGACTGGCGAGCCGTTCGCGCAGGACGTCGATCGCCGTGTCGGCGCGGACGGTCGACGGACCGGGTTCCATGACCGGCTCTGCCCGCGCGTTCGGGTCCCCTTCGAGGGTTGCCCGGCGCAGGCGTCCCAGGAGCGTCGCGCTCTCGCCCACGACGAGCGCGAAGCCGTAGTCGGACGCTTCGACTCGCTGGCGCACATCGCCGACGCGCTCGTCCAGGCGCGCCGTCACGACGTCGTCGCGGGCGACGTCGATGGCGCGCCGCTCGCCCGCCTTCGTGCCCTCGCGCGGCAGGCCGCGGGCCAGCCAGTCGACCTTGCCGGGGCCGTAGTCGTAGACCTGCTCGAACCCGAGCGCTTCGAGCCGGCACGCGGCTCGCGGGCTCATGTCTCAGAGCGAGTCCCAGCAGGACACGACCACTGGCCGGCCGCGGTCGAGACGCGCCGCGGTCCCGGCGTCGAGCTGCTTCAGTGGCAGGTTGACCGCGCCCGGGAGATGCTCCTCGGCGTACTCGGCCGGCGGCAGCACCTCGACGAGCTGCGCGCCCTCGTCGAGCAGGAGCCGAAGCTCCGGATACAGGAGCGTCTGCCACTCACCGACCGCCCTCGAGCGCGTGGCGGATCCACTCGTCCGGCGGTGCGTGCATCTGCCCCTCCGCCGTCCGGTACAGCCGGCACTTCATCCCGTAGTCGCCGCGATCAGCAGCATCGGGTTCGACGTCCTGACCGTCGATCCGCAGCGAGGGTGAGCCGAGGAACCGCTCGGCCTCCGCCTCGTCGAGCGACTCGATGCGGCGCAGCTCGAGCTCCGCGCGCCCCGCCAAGAGCGCACGTTCGCGCGCCAGCAACTCGGCGAATCCAGGGCATCCGTCGAAGTACAGGAGCTCCACCTTCATCGTGGCTTTGGACCGCAGTCGCGTGCCGAACGGTTCGTCAGCCGCTCAAGCCGGACGTCAGGTGATCTCATCATGCTGCTCGTCGGCTTGCGCGATCGCCCACGCCGCGTTGACGAGCCCGATGTGCGACAGCGCTTGCGGGAAGTTGCCAAGCAGCTCGCCGTCGCGGACGTCGATCTCCTCCGCGAGAAGCCCGAGGTCGTTGGCGTGGCGGGTGACGCGCTCGAACAGCTCGCGTGCGCGATCGACCTCGCCGAGAAGCGCCCGGCACTGGGAGAGCCAGTACGAGCAGATGACGAACGCTCCTTCGTCGCCGGCACCGGTCCAGCGCTGGACGAGCCCGTCGCGTGCGAGCTCGCGCTCGATCGCGTCGATCGTCGCGTGCATCCGCGGGTCGTCGGCGGGCAGGAAGCCCAGGATCGGCATCAGCAGCACGCCGGCGTCGAGGTGGTCGGAGCCGTAGGCGCCGGTGTACGCGCCGGCCTCGTCGCTCCAGCCGTTGCTC
>JALYMV010000437.1 GCA_030773575.1 Actinomycetota bacterium | reverse complement strand
GGTGCGGCGCCCACTGAGGCCACGCCGCCGGGCGCGAGAGCAGGCGCCAGGCGGCGGCGGGCGGGGCGGTCGAGTCGGCGGTCCAGGTGCGCATCGTCTGCCCCGCAGTACCCGCGAAGCGGCCCGGCGGCTCACTCGCTCCGCCTGCGATACGGTGCGCGTCGTGTCTGACGTGAGGGAGTCGGAGCCCGGGACCCAGTCGCTCCCCGATCCGGACGCCGCGCGCGAGTGGCTCGAGGCCATGACGCTGATCCGCCGCTTCGAGGAGCGCGCGGGGGAGATGTACGCGAAGGCCAAGGTCGGCGGCTTCCTGCACCTGGCCATCGGCGAGGAGGCGGCGATCGTCGGCGCGGTCCGCGCCCTGCGCGACGGCGACTACCTGATCTCCACCTACCGCTCCCACGGCCACGCGCTCGCCCGCGGCTCGGACCCCGACCGCGTGATGGCCGAGCTCTTCGGCCGCGAGGAGGGCGTCTCCCGCGGCCGCGGCGGCTCGATGCACATGTTCGACCTCGAGCGGCGCTTCATGGGCGGCTACGGGATCGTCGGCGGCAACCTGCCGCTGGCCGCCGGCATGGCGCTCTCCTCCGACTACCAGGGCACCGACGACGTGACGCTCTGCGTCTTCGGCGACGGCGCGTCGAACCAGGGGACCTTCGGCGAGACGCTCAACCTCGCCGCGCTGTGGAAGCTGCCCGTCGTCTTCATGGTCACCAACAACCAGTTCGGGATGGGCACCTCGCTCGAGCGCCACTCCGCGGTGACCGACCTGCACCGGCGCGGCGAGGGCTTCGGCGTGCCGGGGATGACCTGCGACGGGATGGACGTCGTCGACACGCACCGCGTGATCGGCGAGGCGGTCGCCCGCGCCCGCGACGAGCGCCAGCCCATGCTCGTCGAGGCGATCACCTACCGCTTCCGGGGCCATTCGATGGCCGATCCGGAGGAGTACCGGACCAAGGAGCAGGTCGCCGAGTGGCGCAAGCGCGACCCGATCCAGTCCTTCGCCGACCGGCTCGTCGAGGAGGGCACCCTGTCCGAGGGCGACCCGGAGCAGATCGACCAGGCGGCGATCGCCCGCGTCGACGAGGCCGTCGCCTTCGCCGACCGCGCCAAGTTCCCGCCGCCCGAGTCGCTCTACGACCACATCTACGTCCTGGGCGACCAGGTCAAGGGCTGGTACTCGGTCGACGAGCGCTCCGCCGGCGTGCACCGCGGCGAGGACGAGCGCGACCTCGCCGAGAAGGAGCGCGGCCCCGAGGGCGCCTACCACGAGGCGGTCGAAGAGGCCACCCGGGAGGACGTCGTGCGCGAGAACCCCGCCGACGAGTCCGACGGCGACGACGGCGCCGGCCGCGCGCCCGAGGACGACGGCGACGCCGAGGCGGGCAAAGCGCCCGAGGGCGGCTCGTAGGCATGGCCGTCGTCCGCTACCGCGAGGCGCTCAACCAGGCCCTGCGCGAGGAGATGCAGCGCGACGAGGACGTGCTGCTGGTGGGCGAGGACATCGGCGTCTTCAACGGCGCCTTCAAGGTCACCAACGGGCTGCTCAAGGAGTTCGGCGAGAAGCGCGTCCGCGACACGCCGATCTCCGAGAACACGATCGTCGGCATGGGCGTGGGGGCGGCGATGACCGGCCTGCGCCCGGTGGTCGAGCTGATGACGATCAACTTCTCGCTGCTCGCGCTCGACCAGATCGTCAACCACATGGCGACGATCCACTACATGTTCGGCGGCCAGGTCAAGGTGCCGATGGTCGTGCGGATGCCGCAGGGCGCCGGCCACCAGCTCGGCCCGACGCACTCGCACTCCTGGGAGGCGCTCTTCCTCCACGTCCCCGGCATGCTCGTCGCCGTGCCGTCGACCGCCGCGGACGCCAAGGGCCTGCTCAAGGCGTCGATCCGCGACGACAACCCCGTCGTCTTCATCGAGCACGAGTACCTCTACGGCCAGCGCGGCGACGTCCCCGACGACGGCGACCATACGACGCAGTTCGGCCAGGCCGCGATCCGCCGCGAGGGCGACGACGTCACGCTCGTCGGGATCTCGCGCATGGCGGTCACCGCCGAGAAGGCGGCGAAGCTCCTCGCCGACGAGCACGAGGTCGAGGCGGAGGTCATCGACCCGCGCACGTTGCGCCCGCTCGACCTCGACACGATCCTCGAGTCCGTCCGCAAGACGAACCGCTGCGTGATCGTCGAGGAGGGCTGGCCCCACGGCGGCGTCGGCGCCAACCTCGCCGCGCTCATCCAGGAGCAGGCGTTCGACGACCTCGACGCGCCGATCGGGCGCGTCACGGGCGCCGACCTGCCGATGCCGTACTCCAAGCCGCTCGAGCAGATCGCCTACCCGCACGAGCCGCAGGTGGTCGAAGCCGTGCTGGCCACATTCCGCGACCTGTAGCAAGCGGCCGATAACCCGGGACAGGCGGCCGCGTCCGCCGTCCTGCCCGCGGCGGGCCGGCCGCCGTACTCCGGATACGTCCAGCCGCTGCGGCCGGCGCTCATGGCCGCCGCATTTTGCGCCGATTCACCTGCCAACCAGACACGCGGAAGTGCGTTTCGCTCAGCACATGCGCGCGCTCGATCGTCTTCTGGCCGATCCCATGACCGTCGTCAATCGCCTCGACACCCGACGCCCGCGCGCCGCCACCGCCCAGCGCCAGCCCCGTCTCCTGCTCGTCGAGGACGACCACCGCGACGCCGGCCACGTGCGCCACATGCTCCAGAGCGGTTGGGGCGCCGAGGTCGAGCTCGTCCACGTGGAGAGCGTCGAGGCCGCCTGCGCCTACGTATCCGAGGAGTTCGTCACCTGCGTCCTGCTCGACCTGACGCTGCCCGACGTCGCCGGCCTCGAGGGGCTCACCCGCCTGCGCTCCTCCGCCCCCGACGTGCCGATCGTCGTCCTCTCCACCCACCGCGAGGAGGGCGTCGCGCTGCGCGCCGTGCAGGCCGGCGCGCAGGACTACCTGGTCAAGGGCCGGGTCGACGACCACCTCGTCTCGCGCGCGGTCCGCTACGCGGTCGAGCGCAAGCGCTCCGAGGCCCAGCTCCTGCACCAGGCGATGCACGACTCGCTCACCGAGCTGCCCAACCGCGCGATGTTCCTCGACCACGTCGAGCTCGCGCTGGAGCGCTCGACGCGCACGGGCCGCCAGGTCGGCGTGCTGTTCGTCGACCTCGACCGCTTCAAGCTCATCAACGACTCGCTCGGCCACCGCGCCGGCGACCGCCTGCTGATGCTGGTCGCCAACCGCCTGCGCGGCGTCACCCGCGAGATCGACATGATCGCCCGGTTCGGCGGCGACGAGTTCACGATCCTCTGCGACGACGTCGAGGGCGAGGAGGAAGCCGTCGTGGTCGCCGACCGCGTCGCCCAGGCGATCGGCGCGCCGTTCGCGATCGAGGGGACCGAGGTCTTCCTCACCGCGAGCGTCGGCATAGCGATCGCCACCAACCACGAGCGCGGCCCCGCCGACGCCCTCGTCCGCGATGCCGACGCCGCGATGCACCGCGCCAAGGAGCGCGGCAAGTCCCGCCACGAGCTCTTCGACGAGGTCATGCGCACCACCGCCGTGCGCCGCCTGGAGACCGAGAACGCGCTGCACCGCGCGCTCGAGCGCGGCGAGTTCTGCGTCCACTACCAGCCGAAGGTCGACCTCGCCGACGGGCACGTCACCGGCGTCGAGGGGCTCATCCGCTGGCGGCACCCCGACCGTGGGATCGTGCAGCCGACGGAGTTCATCTCGCTCGCCGAGGAGACCGGGCTGATCGTCCCGATCGGCCGCTGGGTGCTCGACGAGGCGTGCGCCCAGCTCGCGCGCTGGCGCGATCTCCGCCTCACGGGCGCCGAGAAGGGCGCGTTGACGATGTCGGTCAACCTCTCCGCGCGCCAGCTCGTGCAGGACCAGCTGGTCGACGAGGTCTCCGAGGCGATCGCGCGCCACGGGATCCCGCCGCACGCGCTGGTGCTCGAGCTCACCGAGTCGCTCGTGCTCGGCGAGGACGAGACGACCCGCAGCGCCTTCGCTTCCCTGCGCGCGCTCGGCGTCCGCCTCGCGATCGACGACTTCGGCACGGGCTACGCCTCGCTCGCCGCCCTCAAGCACTTTCCCGCCGACGTGCTCAAGATCGACCGCTCCTTCGTGGCGGGGCTGGGCAGCGACGCGGTGGACACGCCGATCGTCGCCGCCGTCATCGGCCTCGCGCACGAGCTCGGGCTGGTCGCGGTGGCCGAGGGCGTCGAGACCCACCGCCAGCTCCAGGTGCTGCGCCGCCTGAAGTGCGACGTCGGCCAGGGCTACCTGTTCTCGCGCGCGCTGCCGGCGCACGAGATCGATCGCCTGCTGGTCTCCGGCCTGTCCGTCTAGCCCCGGCCGCGCGTATACGCTGTCGGCCATGGCCGACGTCGTGATGCCCCGCCTGTCCGACTCGATGGAGGAGGGCACGATCCTCAAGTGGCTGAAGTCCGACGGGGACGAGGTCAAGCGGGGCGAGGAGCTCGTCGAGATCGAGACGGACAAGGCCAACATGACCTACGAGGCCGACTCCGACGGGACGTTGACGATCGTCGCCAAGGAGGGCGACACGCTGCCGGTCGGCGAGCCGATCGCGCGCATCGGCGAGGGCGGCCGTGGCAACGAGCCCGCGGAGGAGGAGGCCCCCGCCGAGGGGCCGGCCGCCGCGGAGGCGCCCGCCGAGCCCGAGG
>JALYMV010000436.1 GCA_030773575.1 Actinomycetota bacterium | reverse complement strand
GCGCGAGCTCGCGCGCGCCGGGGCCCGCGTGGTGCTCGCCGTCCGCGACACCGCCCGGGGCGAGCACGTTGCGGCGGAGATGCCGGGCCGCACCGAGGTCCGCGAGCTCGACCTCGCGAGCCTCGCGTCCGTCCGGGCGTTCGCGGCCGGGTGGAAGGGCGACCTCGACCTCCTGGTCAACAACGCCGGCGTGATGGCCACGCCGCAGCAGCGCACCCAGGACGGCTTCGAGCTCCAGATCGGGACGAACCACCTCGGCCACTTCGCGCTCACCGGGCTGCTGCTCGAGCACGTCACGGATCGCGTCGTCACGGTGGCCTCCGTCGCCCACCGCATGGGCCGGATCGAGCTCGACGACCTCAACTGGGAGCGGCGCACCTACCGCCGCTGGCCCGCCTACGGCCAGTCCAAGCTCGCCAACCTCCTCTTCACGCTCGAGCTCGGGCGCCGCCTGCTCGAAGCCGGCTCGCCCGTCCGCGCGCTCGCGGCGCACCCCGGCTGGGCCGCCACCCACCTGCAGGGCCGCACCCAGAACGCCGTCCTCAACGGGCTGATGGCGGTCGGCAACCGCGTCCTCGCCCAGAGCGACGAGATGGGCGCGCTGCCCACCCTCTACGCCGCCACGCAGGACCTGCCCGGCGGCAGCTACGTCGGCCCGGACGGCCCGGGAGAGATGCGGGGCCACCCGCGGCTGGCCCCGCGCAGCGGCGCGGCGATGGACGAGGAGACAGCCGGCCGGCTGTGGGAGCTCTCCGAGCGGCTGACGGGCGTCGCCTACGGCCGCACGGGCGCCCGCTCGACGTCGCGGTGGGAGACGTCGACGAAGTAGTCGCCCCGCTCGCGGTACTGCGCGGCGAGGTACTCGGCGATCGCCACCGACCGGTGCCGGCCGCCCGTGCACCCGATCGCGACCACGAGGTGGGCCTTGCCCTCGATCACGTACTGGGGAAGCAGGTAGTCGAGCAGCGGGAACAGGCGGTCGTAGAACGCCTCGAGCCGGCCGTCGCGGGCGATGTACGCGACCACCCGCGGGTCGAAGCCGGTGAGCGGGCGCAGATCGCTCTCGTAGTGCGGGTTCGACAGGAAGCGGACGTCGAAGGCGAGGTCGGCGTCGCGGGGCGGCCCGTGCTTGTGGCCGAAGGAGGCGAACGTGACCGACAGCTTGCCGGGCGCGGCCGGCTCGAGCAGCTCGTCGGCGACCTTGCGCCGCAGCGTGGAGGCGCTCAGGCCGGTCGTGTCGATCAGGACGTCGGCCCGGACGCGGATCGGCTCGAGCAGGGTCTGCTCGGCGCGGATCCCGTCGGCGACGCTGCCGTGAGGTGCCAGCGGGTGGCGCCGGCGGGTCTCCTTGTAGCGGTTGAGCAGCGTCTGCTCGTCGGCGGAGAGGAAGACGACGCGGTGGGCGACACCGGCGGAGGAGAGCTCGTCGAGGACCTGCGCGAGGCCCTCGAAGTACTCCCCGCCCCGGAGGTCGGAGACGACGCAGGCGCGCTGGACCTTCGAGCCGTCGTGGCGGAACAGGTCGGCCAGCGTGCGGATCATCTCGGCCGGCAGGTTGTCGACGCAGAAGTAGCCCGCGTCCTCGAAGACCTGCATGGCCGACGACTTCCCGGCCCCCGAGAGCCCGGAGACGATCACGAGATCGGTGAGGGCGGAGCCGCCGCGGTCGCCGTCGGCCATGGGCCTAGCGCCCCGTCCGATGGAGGTGGTGGTAGAGGTCCCGGGCGACCTTCTGCGGCACGCCCGGGACCGCCTCGAGCTCCTCGCGCGTCGCGCCGAGGACGTTCTCCGGGGAGCCGAAGTGCTTGAGCAGAGCGCGCTTGCGCGTCGGCCCGATCCCAGGCAGGTCGTCCATGATCGACTCGGTCATCGCCTTGTCTCGCCGGATCCGGTGGTGGGCGATCGCGAAGCGGTGGGCCTCGTCGCGGACCCGCTGCAGGAGCTGGAGCTCCGGCGTGTCGTGCGACAGGCGCAGCGGCTCGCGCACGCCGGGCAGGAAGACCTCCTCGATCCGCTTGGCGAGCGAGAGGACCGTGACGCCGCGCTCGCGCAGCGGCTCGAGCGCCGCCAGGCCGGCCGACAGCTGGCCCGGCCCGCCGTCGATGACGATCAGGTTGGGGAGTGCGGCGAAGGAGGCGTCGCGGTCGGAGTCGTAGGGCGACTTCTCGGCCTGGCGCTCGAACTGGGCGGCCCGCCGGCCGAGCACCTCGTTCATCGAGGTGAAGTCGTCGGGCACCCCCTCCTCCCCGTCGCGGATGCGGAAGCGGCGGTAGTCGGACTTCTTCGGCGCGCCGCCCTCGAAGACCACCATCGAGGCGACGGTGTGCGAGCCCATCAGGTTCGAGATGTCGAAGCACTCGATCCGCACGGGCAGCGCGTCGAGCCCCAGCGCGGCCTGCAGGCCGTCGAGCGACTCGACGCGCTGCTGGCGCCGGCGCTCGGACTTCAGCTTGTCCTGGTCGAGGGCGAGGCGGGCGTTGCGCTCGGCGAGCTCGAGGATGCGCCGCTTGCCGCCGCGCTCCGCCGCCCGGATCTCGACGCGGCCGCCGCGGCGCTCGGAGAGGATCTCCGCCAGCACGTCGAGCGCCGACCCCTCTTCGACCTCACCGGCCAACACCACGAGGCCCGGGATGGAGAGCGCGCTCGCGTAGTACTGCAGGCAGAACTCCTCCGTCGCCCGCGCCACGCCGGTCTCGCCCTCGTTGTAGAGGTAGAAGGACTGGCGGTCGGAGAGGACCCCGTCGCGGACCTGGAAGACCTGTGCGTTGGCCTCGGTCCCCTCCACCGCGACCGCCACCGCATCGAAGGTCCCGACGCCCTCGTGCGCGACCCGCTGGCGCTCGAGCAGGGAGCGGACGGCCTGCAGGCGGTTGCGCTCGATCGTCGCCTGCTCGAAGTCCTGCTCGCCGGCGGCGAGGTACATCTTCTTCTCGAGGTCGCGCTCGATCTCCTTGTAGCGCCCCGAGAGGAAGGCGACCACGCCGTCGATGCCCTCGCGGTACTCCTCGCGCGAGACGTAGCCGACGCAGGGCGCCCCGCACCGCTTGATGTAGTAGTCCAGGCACGGCGACCCCGAGCGCCGCCCCGGCTCCGCGCCGTCGCAGGAGCGGAACTGGAAGACCTTGCCGAGCAGGTCGAGCGTCCCGCGTACCCGCTTGGCACTCGAGAAGGGCCCGAAGTAGGCACGGTCGCGCCGGTGGCGCTCGCGCGTGAAGTAGACCCGCGGGTAGTCCTCGTCGAGCGAGATCGCGATGAACGGATACGACTTGTCGTCGCGCAGGCGGATGTTGAAGCGCGGCTTGTACTGCTTGATGAAGTTCTGCTCCGTGAGCAGCGCCTCGGCCTCCGTGGCGACCACGAGGTACTCGATGTGGTCGATCTGCTCGCGCATCGCCGTGCGGTTGGAGAAGTGCGAGGCGATCCGCTTCTTGATCGACTTCGCCTTGCCGACGTAGATCACCCGTCCCCGGCCGTCGCGGAACAGGTAGACGCCGGGCTGGTCGGGCAGCGCGCGGCGCTGCTCGGCGAGGCGCTCGGAGCGGTCTTGAGCGGGGGTGGTGGAGGCCATCGTGCGCCCGAGGGAGGTTAGGGGCGGCCCCGCAAACTGGGTGGGGAGCCGGGGTGTTCTCAGTGAGCATCCGCCTCCCCACGCTGCTGCTCCCCGCTCTCGTCGCCGGCCTCCTCGCCGCCCCCACCGCTTCCGCCAAGCCCGGCTACCGCGTCGGCATGGGCGATCAGAACAAGAAGATGTTCGCCCACAAGTCGTTCAAGGCGCTCGAGCTCGAGCGGGTGCGCTACATCGTCTCCTGGGACGCGGGCGTCGACGCCCGCCAGTTCCGCGAGGTCGGGGGCTATCTGCTCGCGGCGCGCCGGGCGCGCAAGGAGGTCCTCGTGGCCTTCGGCGCCCGCCGAGGGTGCTTCACCGGGCGCTACGCGGCCGCCAAGCGGTGCCGCGCGCCCGGCCTGCGCGCGTACCGGTCGGCGTTTCGCGCCTTCCGCAAGCGCTACCCGTGGGTGAAGACCTTCTCGCCGTGGAACGAGGCAAACCACGTCTCGCAGCCCACCTACCGCCGTCCTGGGCTCGCGGCGGCGTACTACGACCAGGTGCGCCGCAACTGCCGGGGGTGCAAGATCGTCGCGCTCGACGTGCTCGACTCGCGCAACATGCTCGCCTACATCGGCGGCTTCGTGCGAGGGACGAAGGGCAAGCCGCGGATCTGGGGCATCCACAACTACGCCGACGTCAATCGGCTGCGCAGCAGCGCCACGCGGGCGATCCTCAGCAGGGTGCCGGGCGAGGTCTGGATGACCGAGACCGGCGGACTCGTGGCGTTCGGCCCCTCCTTCCCGTACGACCGGCGGCGCGCCGCGTCGCGGACACATCGGATGTTCCGGCTGGCCGACGCCTACGACACGCGCCGCAGCGGTATGCGCTCCCGGATCACGCGGCTGTATCCGTACCAGTGGACCGGCGTCAAGCGGCGGGCGCGGTTCGACGCCGGACTCGTCAGCCCCAGCGGGTCGCCGCCGGCCGGCGCTCTGGGCCTTCAAGCGGTACGCGCGCCGACGGCTGAAGTAGAGCTGGCACCGCAACTTCGGATCACGCACTAGGTTGGGGGCGTGATGATCAAACGCGCACTCCTCCCCCTCATCGTGCTCGGCCTGCTGGTCACGGCCGCCCCCGCGAACGCCGCGTTCAGGCTCGGCGTCGGCGATCAATCGCCCAACCTCTTCGCGCGGGACGCCTGGCAGGACCTGCGGCTCAAGAAGGTCCGCTACCTCGTCCCCTGGAACACGGCGGTCAACGACCCCCGCCAGCTCGCCGAGGTCACGCAGTACATGAACGCCGCCCGCGCGGCGCGCCAGGAGGTCCTCGTCCACTTCACGGCGCTGCGGCGGTGCTTCAACAACGGCCGCTACTCGAAGTCCAGGGCCTGCAAGGCGCCGTCCGTCAAGGCGTACACCCGGGCCTTCAAGGCGTTCAAGAAGCGCTTCCCGTACGTGAGGACCTACGGCGCCTGGAACGAGGCCAACCACATCTCCCAGCCCGTGTACTCCAAGCGGGGCACCGGCAAGGGCCCGAGGCTCGCCGCCCGGTACTTCCTGGCGCTGCGCAAGAACTGCAAGAAGTGCAAGATCATCGCGGGCGACCTGCTCGACTCGGGCAACCTGCGCCGCTACGCGCGGTCGATGCTCAAGGTCACCGGCAGGCGCGCCAAGCTCTGGGGCCTGCACAACTACGCCGACGTCAACCGCTTCCGCGCCAAGGGCATCACCACGCTCCTGCGCACGGTCCCGGGCCAGGTCTGGTTGACGGAGACGGGCGGCATCGTCAAGTTCGACTCCAAGACCCTCAAGGTGAACGAGCGCACCGCGGTCCGCGCCATCCGGTACATGTTCAAGCTCGCGCGCAGGTACGACTCCAAGCGACGCGGGTTCCGGTCGAGGATCGGCCGCCTGTACCAGTACGACTTCGGTCCGTCGTCAGAGGACGCGCGCTTCGACGCCTCGCTGCTCGCGCCCGACGGCCAGACGCGCAAGTCCTACGCCGAGTTCAAGAAGCAGGCGCGCCGGTCCAAGAAGTAGGCGGGACCGGGCCGGCCTTCGATCTGCCGACGGGCCCCGCAGCGCGGGGCCCGTCGTGCTTCAGGCGGCGGGCTCGGGGGTGGCCGGCGAGCCGAGTGGCTCGGGCAGCGGGCCGGGCCGGCCGAGGTGGTAGCCCTGCCCGTGGTCGACGCCCATCGATCGCAGCAGCGCGACCGTCTCGTCGTCGCCGACGAACTCGGCGATCGTCTCCTTGCCGAGGCCCCGCGCGATCTCCACGATCGAGCGCACGACGAGCTGGTCCGTCCGCCCGGTGGCCAGGCCCTTGACGAACTCGCCGTCGATCTTGAGGAAGTCGAACGGCAGGTGCTTGAGGTAGTAGAAGGAGCCGAAGCCGGCGCCGAAGTCGTCGAGCGCGAACCGGCACCCGAGCGCCCGTATCCGCTCGGCGAACGCCCTCGCCTCCACCACGTTCTCGATCGCGGCGGTCTCCGTGATCTCGAAGACGAGCCGGGAGGGGTCGAACCCTCCGGCCGCGACGGCGCGCTCGACCATCGCCGCCAGCTCGGGGTCGGTCACCGAGCGGCCCGAGAGGTTGACCTCGAGGCAGAGGTCCGAACCGGCCGCGTGGTGCTCGGTCAGCAGGGCGATCGCCTGGCCGACCACCCAGCGGTCGATGTCGGCGATCAGGCCGAAGCGCTCGGCGGCCTCGAGGAAGCTGGCCGGCGCGATCAGATCGTCGCCCTCGCCCTTCATGCGGATGAGCAGCTCGTAGCGCGGCGGGGCCCCGAGGACGCCGAGCGCCACGATGGGCTGGGCCTGGAGCACGAAGCCGTCGCCGTCGAGGGCGTCGCGGATCCGGTCCAGCCAGGTCTGGCGGGCCTGGACCCGCGCGCGGAACGCCTCGCTGTACACCGCGACGCGGTCGCGGCCGGCCTGCTTGGCCTCGTAGAGCGCGAGGTCCGCGGCGACGAGGAGCTCGGCCCCCAGGACGGGCGTCTCGGGGTCGGCGACCGCGATGCCGGCCGTGGCGGTCGTCCGCCGCGCGGAGGGGGCGGCGGCCAGGTCGTCCGTGCGGATCGCCTCGAGCACGTCCGCTGCGAAGACGCTCGCGTCCTGCGGGCTCGAATCGGGCAGCAGGACGCCGAACTGGTCGCCGCCGAGGCGGGCGACCACGTCGGTGGCGCGTGCGCGCTCGGCGAGGAGCCGCGCGATCGTGATCAGGACCTCGTCGGCCGCCTTGTGCCCCAGCGTGTCGTTGGTGAGCTTGAAGTCGTCGACGTCGAAGACGATCACCGCCGGGCGGGCGTCATAGCGCTGTCCGGCCGCCAGGTGGCGCTCGAGCTCGAGCTCGAAGCGGCGGCGGTTGCAGAGGCCGGTCAGCGCGTCGTGGTCGGCCAGATGCTGGAGCTGGCCCTCGATCCGCTTGCGCTCGCTGACGTCCTGCACCAGCGCGAGCAGCTGCAGCGGCGCCCCCGCCTGGTCGTGCAGGAGCGAGAGGGTCACCGACGCCCACAGCGGCTGGGCGCCGGCGGCGGTGAGCCGCACCTCCTGCTCGAAGGAGCGCAGCGCGCCGGCCGCCACCTCCCCCGCCCGCTCGGCGAAGGTCGCCCGCGCCTCGGGATGCAGCAGCTCGGGCAGCCCGAGCCCCAGGACCTCCTGCTCGGCCAGGGCGACGATCCGCAGCAGCGCCGGGTTGACCTCGAGGATGCGGCCGAAGGACCCCGGCGCCAGGTCGCAGACCGCCATGCCCACCGGCGCGTCGGCGAAGGAGGCGCGGAACCGCTGGGTGGCGTGGGCGTCGCGCCGGGCGGCCTCGGCCTCCCGGCGCTCCGTGACGTCGCGGGCGATCACCGACGCGCCCATGATCTCGCCGTCGATGCCGCGCACGGGCGAGATGGTCAACGAGACGTCGACCCGGTTGCCGTCCTTGCGCATCCGCTGGGTCTCGTAGTGATCGAGCGGCTCGCCGCGGACGACCTTC
The DNA here is from genome assembly GCA_030773575.1 of Actinomycetota bacterium. GTDB lineage: Bacteria > Actinomycetota > Thermoleophilia > Solirubrobacterales > Solirubrobacteraceae > JACCYI01. The sequence continues at coordinate 1,804 of JALYMV010000436.1, read as the reverse complement.
GCGAGGATCTCGCCCTCCTGGCCGGCCAGCTCGGGCGGGAAGATGAGCGAGATCGACTTCCCGACCGCCTGGGCGGCCGTGTAGCCGTAGAGCCGCTCCGCCGCCTTGTTCCAGCTCGTGATCGTGCCGTCGGTCGACTTGGCGATGATCGCGTCGTCGGAGGAGTCGACGATCGCCGCCAGCCGCGTGGCCGCCTCGTGGAGGCGGGCCTGCTCGGTGATGTCGCGGCCGATCGCCGAGGCGCCGACGATCTCGCCCGCCGCCGTCCGGATGGGCGAGACGGTGAGCGAGATCCGCAGCCGCGTGCCGTCCTTGTGCACCCGCTCGGTCACGAACGGCTCGACGCGCTCGCCGCGGGCGATCCGCGCGAGGATCTCGCGCTCCTCCCCCGCCCGCTCGCGGGGGATGATGAGCGTGATCGGCCACCCGATCGCCTCCTCGGGCGTGTAGCCGTAGAGGCGCTCGGCCGCCGGGTTCCACGCCCGGATGATGCCCTCGGTGGTCTTGCCGATGATCGCGTCGTAGGAGGACTCGACGATCGCGGCCAGCTCGAGCTTGGCGTCGACGAAGGGGATGTCCGGCGGGTCTCGCCGGCCCTCGGGCGCGGTGTCGCGTTCGAAGCTCACGCGGCCGGATTGTACGCCTCGCGCCGGGGCGCTCCGGACGTCGCCCGGCCCGGGCGGCCGAGCGGGTACCGTGGACCCGGAACCTGAGATCGAGGAGATCCCATGACCGATGTCTCGAGCATCCCACCGGCCGAGGGCGACGACCGCGGCATCATGACCAACCGGCAGGGCCATCCGGTCTACGACAACCAGAACCAGCGCACGGTCGGCGAGCGGGGGCCCGCGACGCTCGAGAACTACCAGTTCCTCGAGAAGATCTCCCAGTTCGACCGCGAGCGGATCCCCGAACGGGTGGTCCACGCGCGTGGCACCACCGCCTTCGGCTACTTCGAGGCCTACGGCTCCTTCGGCGACGAGCCCATCTCCAAGTACACCCGCGTCTCGGACTTCTTCTCCGAGAAACGAGCAGATCGCGTTCGGGACCGGCGTGCTGGTCGACGGCCTGGACTTCTCCGACGACAAGATGCTCGTCGGGCGCACCTTCTCCTACTCCGACACGCAGCGCTACCGCGTCGGGCTCAACTACCTGCAGCTGCCGGTCAACCAGCCCAAGGCGCCCGTGCGGACCAACCAGCAGGGCGGGCAGATGTCCTACGGCCGCGACGACGTCGGCGCCAACCGGCACGTCAACTACGAGCCGTCGATCACCGGCGGCCTGCGGGAGGCCCAGTACCCGACCCACGACGAGCAGGGCCCGGTGATCGAGGGGCGCCTGACCCGCAAGCGGATCTCGCGCACCCAGGACTACAAGCAGGCCGGCGAGCGCAACCGGCTCTTCGAGCAGTGGGAGAAGGACGACCTCGTGCTCAACCTGGTGACGCTGATCGGCCAATGCGACCGCGCGATCCAGGAGCGCATGGTCTGGCACTTCCTGCTCTGCGACGACGAGCTCGGGCTCCGCGTCGCGACGGGCTGGGCATCGGGGTCGACGACGTCCGCGGCCTCGAGCCGCTCGCGAGCCAGACGCTGTCGGAGGAGGACGAGCAGCGGCTCGCCAAGCTCGGCGCCAACGGCCCGCGCGACGTCACGGGTCACGTGATGACCCACTGCGTGCCCAATGAGCGGGTCGCGGTGGCCGGCGAGCGCGACGCGGTGACGGCGTAGGTGCGGGGGGCGGCCGTCGCCGCGATCGTCGCGCTGGTGACGGCCGGCGGGGCGCTGACCGTGTCCTCCTCGGG
>JALYMV010000435.1 GCA_030773575.1 Actinomycetota bacterium | reverse complement strand
CGCCCGTCCCGCGGGAGACCAGCGTGGTCGTCGCGCGCGCGAGGTCGCGGACGAAGACGCCGCTGCCCTCGCCCGTGTAGGACCGGAACGCCACGACTCGGCCGTCCCCCGAGATCGCCGGCTCGAGCGCCGGCCCGTCGCCGGCGCCCCCGGACGCCAGCCGCGTGGTGCCAGCGGCCACGTCGCGCACGAACACGCCGCCCACGGCGTCGTCGTCGTCGGGCGAGAGCTCGTCGGCGTCGGACTGGAACGCCACGAGTCGCCCGTCGGCCGAGACGGCGGGCGCCCCGGAATCCTCCGTCCCCCCGTCGCCGTCGCGGCCGTCCCCGCGGGAGACCAGCACCGTCGTCCCGGCCACCAGGTCGCGCAGGTAGACGTCCGCCGCGTACGGGTCGCCGCCGTCGCCCAGGTCGGCGCCGGTGGCGAAGGCGACACGGCGGCCGCTCGCCGAGGCCGCCGGCGCCGAGGAGTACGTGCCGGCGGGGGCGCCCGACACCGGGACGGTCCACCCGGCGCCCACGTCGCGCAGCAGGACGGCCTCGCCCCCCTCGCGCTCGATGGTGAAGGCCGCCAGGCGCCCGTCGGCCGACAGGGCGGGCTCGGCCGCCGGCTCCGGGGGCCCGCCGCCGACCACGATGAGATCGCCCGGCGCCGCGGCAGCGAGCCCGGAGCCCACGCCGAGGCCCGCGCCGCCCAGCACGGCAGCCGCCATCAAGACGCTTCGAACGCTCCTCCCCATCCGGCTAAGAGGATGCCACGCCCGGCGCCGTCGCCTACCCTGGAGCGGGTGCGCCGCCTCCCCGTCCGAGCCCTCACACTCGCCCTCACCATCACCCTCGCCGCCTGCGGCGGGTCCGGGGAAGGCCAGGACCCGGTCGACCGCGTCCCGGCCGAGGGAGGGACCCGCGAGGCGGTCCGCGCCGCCACCACCTCGACCGCGGCCGACTTCCCGGCGGCGCAGGGCCGGACCCTGCAGGAGGTCGCCGACGCGCTCGACGGCACCGGGCCGGACGCGATCCTCGCCTCGAGCGTCTTCACCACGGGCCGCAACCGCCTCGCCTTCGGCGCCATCGACGGCAAGACGAACCGCTTCGTGTACGGCAAGACCGCCGTCTACGTCGCCCAGGGCCCCGACCGCAAGGCGCGCGGCCCGTTCCCGGCGCCCGCCGACCTCCTGCTCACCAAGCCGGCCTACCGCTCCCGCCAGGCCGCCGCCGAGGGCGACCTGTTCGCCGCCGTCTACGCCGCGGACGTCACCTTCGACCGGCCGGGCCAGTGGGAGGTGCTCACCGTCAGCCGCATCGAGGGCAAGCTGATCGGCTCGCCGCTCTCCGTCGAGGTCAAGACGCCGGACGCCGATCCGATCCCGGCGGTCGGCGAGCGCCCGCCCGCGGTCAAGACCGACACGGTCGCCTCGGCCCGGGGCGACGTGGGGAAGATCGACACCCGGATCCCGCCGTCGGACATGCACGAGCGCTCCTTCGACGAGGTCCTCGGCGAGAAGCCCGTGGCCCTGCTGTTCGCCACCCCGGAGCTCTGTCAGTCGCGCGTGTGCGGCCCCGTGGTCGACATCGCCGCCCAGCTCAAGGCGGAGTACGGCGACCGGATGGAGTTCATCCACCAGGAGGTCTACCGCGACAACTCGCTCGAGGCGGGCCTGCGCGAGCCGCTCGAGCGCTTCGGGCTGCAGTCCGAACCGTGGCTGTTCGTCGTCGGCCGCGACGGCCGGGTGACCGCCCGGCTGGAGGGATCGTTCGGACTGGAGGCGTTCGAGAAGGCCCTCAAGACGGCGCTGTAACTGCTGTCCGCGGCAGTCCGGCGTCGCCTGCCGAGCATGCGCGTGGGCGCGGCCGGTCCGCCCACGAACCACCGCACGACGCGTACGGCCGGGCGGTGTGATTCGATGCCGCAAACTTGCGCCGTCAGGGCCTGGGGGGAAGCGGTCCGGCGGCGCACAACCACATCACCGGAGGAGGGGCATGCGTTCACGCGTGTTCAAGGGGGCGCTTGCCGCTCTCGCAGTACCGCTCGCATTGGCGGGCGGGGCCACGGCCTACGCCCACCAGGGCCATGCCGATCAGCGGCAGGCGGACGAGGGGAGCGCCGCGACCGCGAGCGACGGCAAGACCGGCGCCACGTCGACCGTCCGGCGCGGCCGGTCGAGCTTCTCGGCTCAGCACAACGGGCCGGGCGGGCACCTTCCGGCCGCTCGCGAGAACATCGACGTGATCTCGAAGTTCGAGCCGACGTCCCAGGGACCCATCGTCCCCGGCCAGATCGCCGACCTGTCGGTCTTCAAGGGCTTCGCGTACCTGAACTCCTGGACGGAGCCGACCTGCTCGAAGGGCGGCTTCTACGTCGTCGACATCCGTGATCCCGCGCGCCCGCGCGAGGTCGCGTTCCGGCGGGCCCAGGGCGGCACCTACCACGGCGAGGGCGCTCACGTCATCTCCGTCAACACCCCGACCTTCCGCGGCGACATCGCCGCGTTCAACAACGAGATCTGCGACTCCGACGACCCGCAGGCAACGGGCGGGTTCGACCTCTACGACGTCTCGAACCCCACGAACCCGATTCCGCTGGCCATCGGCGCGGGTGACACGACGGAGGGCGGTTCGGCTGAGCCGACCCCCGAAGCCAGGGCGAACTCCGCGCATTCGGTCTTCCTCTGGCAGGCGGGCGATCGCGCTTATGCGGTGGCCGTCGACAACCTCGAGACCACCGACGTCGACATCTTCGACATCACCAACCCGCGGCTGGTCCGTCGCGTCGGCGAGTTCGACCTCGCGGAGATGTTCCCGCAGATCGTGGGCAGCTCCGCCCAGGGCGACTCGATCTTCCTGCACGACATGGTCGTCAAGGAGATCGGCGGGCGGCAGATCATGCTCGCCTCCTACTGGGACTCCGGCTACGTCCAGCTCGACGTCACCGACCCGGCCAACCCGACCCACGTCACCGACACGGACTTCGGTCCGCGCGATCCCCTCACCGGGCTCGAGCCGCCGGAGGGCAACGGCCACTACGCCGAGTTCTCCGGCGACAACCGCTTCATCCTGGGGGCGGACGAGGACTTCTCGCCCTTCCGCCTGCCGCGGTTCTCGTTCACCACCGGCCCCAACGAGGGCGACTACCCGGCCGGCGAGTTCGGCTTCACGCGGCCGATCGCGACGCTCGAGGACAACACGCTCAACGGCCCGACCCGCTTCGGCGGCTACGGCTGCGACGCCCGCAACCAGATCCCGGACCGCAGCACCGAGGACCGGACGCTCGGCAGCGACGAGGAGGCCATCCTCGTGCTCCAGCGGGGGCCGGTGCGGGACCCGTCCAACGACTACGCCGCGTGCACCTTCCAGGAGAAGGTCGACAACGCGGCCGAGAGGGGCTGGGACGCCGTGATCATCGGCAACCACCACACCGGCTCGGGCGCGGGCGCCGCGCCCGACGCCACGATCTGCGGCGGCGGCACCTCGGGCGACATCCCGGCGGCCTGCATCGGGCACCGGGCGATGCACCTGCTGTTCAGGGAGACGCCGTCCTACGAGGTGCCGTACAACCGCGACAACCCGAACGAGCCCGCGGTGGGGGCCGAGGGCGATCTGATCACCACGACGTCGGTGTTCGACGGCTGGGGCTACGCCCACGTCTTCGACCGCGCGACGTCGCGGGAGCTCGGCGCCTACGCGATCGCAGAGGCGCTCGACGAGCGCTACGCATTCGGCTTCGGCGACCTCTCGATCCACGAGTGGGCGACCGACCCCGAGGTCAACCTGGCCTACGCCTCCTACTACGCGGGCGGCGTGCGCGTCGTCTCCTTCGGGGAGAACGGCATGGAGGAGCAGGGCAAGTTCATCGACCGGGACGGGAGCAACTTCTGGGGCGTCGAGCAGTTCAACGACGCCGGCGGAAACCGGCTGATCGCGGCGTCGGATCGCGACTTCGGGCTCTACATCCTGCGGTACACGGGCCCGGGGGCTCCGCAGCCGCCGCGCGCGACGCAGACGCCGACAGAGACGCCGACGCAGACGCAGACGCCGACGCAGACGCCGACGCAGACGCCGACGTCGACGTCGACGAACCGGGGGCCGTGCGATGCGCCCCTGGGCGGGGCGAGCCGGACGGCGCCCCGGGGGCTCAGCCTCGGCCTCACCCGCAAGGGCGGGTTCCGCCGCAACCAGACGGGCATCGTGAAGCGTGGGCAGCGCAAGTCTGCGCGCGGCCGATCGCTCCGCGTGACGTCGCGAGGCCGCATGACGCCCCCGACCGGGCGTGCGGTCTGCGGCGGCAAGGTGCTCGTCCGCATCAAGAGCGGGAAGCTCACGCTGTCCTCCCGGACCGTGAACCTCCGCGCGGACGGGACCTACGTGTCCACGGTGCGGCTCAAGCTGCCCCGCCGGATCACGAAGGCCCGGCTCTCCGTCCGGGCGCGGTTCCTCGGCAACGAGCCGTACCTGCCGAAGTCCGCCCGCGCGCGCACGGTTCGCGCGCTGCGGTAGTCAGTCCGTCCGGTGACGGCCGCGCGCCCCGAGCACTCGGGG
>JALYMV010000434.1 GCA_030773575.1 Actinomycetota bacterium | reverse complement strand
GGGACGCTCTGCGTCGGGCGCACCCACGGCGTCCACGCCGAGCCGGCCTCCTTCGGGCTCAAGCTCGCCGGCTTCGCCTTCGAGGCCCACCGCAACGCCGAGCGCCTCGAGCGCGCGTTCGCCCAGGCGTCGACGGGCGCGATCTCCGGCGCGGTCGGCACCTACGCGTCGCTCGGACCCGCCTTCGAGGCGCGCGTGCTCGAGCGGCTGGGCATCCCGGGCGAGCCCGTCTCCACCCAAGTCGTGCCGCGCGACCGCCACGCCGAGCTGCTGCAGGCGATCGCGCTGGCGGGGGCCGGGCTCGAGCGGCTCGCCACCGAGATCCGCCACCTCCAGCGCACGGAGGTCCGCGAGGTCGAGGAGCCGTTCCGCGCCGGCCAGAAGGGCTCGAGCGCGATGCCCCACAAGCGCAACCCGATCACCACGGAGCGCATCACCGGCCTCGCGCGGGTCCTGCGCGGCCACGCGAGCGCCGCGGTGGAGAACGTCGCCCTCTGGCACGAGCGCGACATCTCGCACTCGGGCGCCGAGCGGGTGATCCTCCCCGACGCCACGATCCTCCTCGACTACATGCAGTCGCTCGCCCTCCGCGTCGTGCGCGGGATGGTCGTCCACGAGGACCGCATGCGCGCGAACCTCGAGGTGACGTGCGGCGCGCTCTTCTCCCAGCGTGTCCTGCTCGCGCTCGTCGAGGGCGGGATGGTGCGCGACGAGGCCTACCGGATCGTCCAGCGCACGGCGCAGGAGGCCTGGGACACGCAGACCCCGCTGCGCGACCTGCTCGCCGCCGAGCCGGCCGCGGCGGGGCTCGACCTCGACGCGATCTTCGACTACGGCCACTACATCCGCCACGTCCCCGCGGTCCTGGAGCGCCTGCCATGAGCGAGGCCGTGCTGCTCCACGCCGCCCCCGAGCGATCGGCGGACCTGTTCCACGCCGTGCCGCTCGGGATCGGCGACCCCTTCACCTACCTTGAGGCGGACGGCCGACGGGTCGCGGTGATCGGCGTGCTCGACCGCGACGCCGTGGAGGGGAACGGGATCGAGGTCATCGACCCGTCCGAGCTCGGCCGCGACGAGCTCTCCGCGCAAGGTGCCGACCCGCTGGTCGCCGACGCCGAGGTCGCCCTGCGCGCGGCGAAGCGGCTCGGCCTCGAGCGCGCGACGGTGCCGCCCGACTTCCCCGTGCTCGTCGCCGACCACCTGCGGGCGGCCGGCTTCGCCCTCGACGTCGACGCCGACGCGTTCATGCGCCGCCGGCGCGTGAAGACGGACGCGCAGCTCGAGGGCATCCTCCGCGCGCAGGCCGCCGCCGACGCCGCGATGGCGGTCGCCCGCGAGCTGCTGACGGACCTCCGCGACGGGCTGACCTCCGAGGACGTGCGACGGGCGATGCAGGCCGTCTGCGCCGAGCACGGCGCCGACCTGCCCGACGACGTGATCGTCTCGAGCGGCGCACAGGCGGCGATCGGGCACGAGTCGGGCTCGGGGCCGATCGCACCCGGAGCGCCGGTGATCGTCGACGTCTGGCCGCACGACAAGGCCTCGCGCTGCTGGGCGGACATGACGCGCTCGTTCGTGGCCGGCGGCGGCGAGCCGCCCGAGGAGCTCGCCCGCTACTGGTCGGTCGCGCGCGACTCGCTCGACCGCGTGCTGGGCGCGATCCGCCCCGGCGTCGCGGGCCGCGACCTCTTCGCGCTCTCCTGCGAGCCCTTCCACGAGGTGGGCATCGCCACCCAGCTCTCCAAGGAGCCGGGCACGACGCTCGAGGACGGCTACTTTCACTCCCTCGGCCACGGCGTCGGGCTCGAGATCCACGAGCGCCCCTACCTCGGCCGCGCGTCGGACGAGCTCGTCGCGGGCGACGTCATCGCGGTCGAGCCCGGCTGCTACCGGCGCGGGTTCGGCGGCTGCCGGCTGGAGTCGCTTGTGCTGGTCACGGAGGACGGCGGGCGCGTGCTGACGGACTTCCCGTACGAGCTCTGAGCGCTTGCGGCAACTTTGCGCGGTCTGCCACGTTCTCTGTGGCGTGAAGCGTGCGCTCGGATTCGTCGTGCCGTGCCTCGCCCTGCTCGTCTGGGCGGCCCCCGCCCACGCGGCCGACCCCGTCTTCGAGGCGGCGATCGAGCCGGACCGCATCGTCTTCGGCGAGACGCGGCCGGTGGCGGCGCTCACGGTCGCCACGGGTGCCGACGCCGAGCGGTTCGAGGTCACCGTCATCCCGGTGAGCGGCGGGTACCCGGGGCTCGACGGGAGCACCGGGGGCAGCCTGCTGCACGCGGGCTGCGAGGTGCCGGCCGCGGAAGGGCCGGCGACGGCGAGTCGCGCGAGCTGCGTGACCGGATCCGGCTTCCCTCCCTGCGGGAAAACCGGGCTGCCCAGCGGCCACGGCGTCTTCGGCGGCAAGCCCTCCTTCGGGGTCGAAGCGCCGCCGAACTCCCGGACCACCTTCCGGCTCCCGCTCGACCACGCGCCGACCGCGCCGTGGCCCCAGTCGCGCTACCGGGTCGAGTTCTTCATGCGAGGCGAGACGCTCGAGGGCGGCGCGGCCCGCACGGGCACCCCCGGCTACGCCCCGGCCGGCCGCACCGGGGTGCGCCTCGCGCTCCAAGCGAGCGCGCCGAGCCGGCCCACCGCCGACTGCAAGCCGTTCGAGGACACCACTCCGGAGAACCGCGGCGAGCTGATCACCCTCACCGGGCGCGCCGATCCCTACCTCGCCGGCGAGGAGGTCATCCTCCGCTACGCGACCGAGGCGGCCCCTGCCCCGCGGGAGCTCGCGCGCCTGCGGGTGGCCGGCGACGGGACGTTCGTGCTGCGCAACTGGAGCCCGCCAGAGCCGGGGTACTACGAGGTGGCGGCCGCCTACGTCTCCCAGCATCCGTCGCGCACCGACGACCTCTCCGAGCCGTTGAGCTTCCGCTTCACCGCCCCCAGCCCGAAGGGGCGACTCCCGCCGGTCGATCAATCGAGGCCGCCGGGACCGATCGTCGACCAGATCCGGACTCCGATCCCGGTTGCCCCGATGCTGGTCAACCGCAGCCTGCGCGTGGCCCGCGATCGCCTCGTGCGCCTGCGCCTGTACTGCCCCGCCGGGCGCCGCGAGCCCTGCTCCGGCGCGATCCGGCTGCGGATCGGCGGCCGGACGGTAGCCTCGCGCACCGGCGTGGTC
>JALYMV010000433.1 GCA_030773575.1 Actinomycetota bacterium | reverse complement strand
GCGAGGGCCAGCGCCACGCCGCGGCCGTGGTCGCCGCGCCGGCGGGCGCGCAGCGAGGACGAGTAGAGCCCGAGGGCGACGGAGTTGGTGAGCGCGTGGACGAGCCCGACGCGGCGGACGCCGTCGTCGGCGATCTCGGTGTCCGCCCAGTCGGTGACCCCGGTCAGCGCGGTCGGCGGGAAGGCGGCGATGCCGATCGCGATCAGCCGCTGCGCCCCCTTCTCGGTCCCGCGGCCGCCGAGGAGGTCGAGCAGCGTCGCGCTCGTCCACGACCCGATCACCACGTCGGTGAGGACGGGGTGCAGCGGGTGGCCGAGCCAGGTGCCGCTCAGCAGGTCCTTGACCGCGCCGGGCCCGAGCTTCGAGCGGACGGTCTTGCCGATCTGCTTGCCGGGCGCGTCGAGGGGCGCGGCGGCGTGGACGCGGCGCGCGAGGGGGGCGAGTGGGGAAGGTGCGGTTGGCGTGCTCACGCCCGGGTGGTTACCCCAAGGGGGCGTCGGCGACGCCGGTCCGCGGGTTCCCCGGGCCGGGTACGCCGCGGAAGCGGAACGGCCCCGGCTCGCGGTCGGGCTGCACGAACCAGCACTCGCCGTTGGCCTCCGAGCGCATGAGCCCGACGACGGTGTCGGCGACCGTCTCGGCCGGGAGAATCCGGAAGCCGGCGTCGATCAGCGCCTCGCGCATCGGGGCCACGAGCGCGGACTCCGCGAAACCGGGGCAGACGGCGTTGAAGCGGATCCCCTCGGCGGCCAGCCCGGGCCCGAGCGATCGCGTGAGCCCGACCACCGCGTGCTTGTTGGCGGCGTAGATCGGGTCCATCGGCACGCCGGTGAGTCCCGCGAGCGAGGCGGTGGCGACGACCGCGCCGCCGCCGCGCGCCCGCAGCGCCGGCAGCACGGCGTGGGCGCCGAAGACGACGCCGTCGAGGTTGATGCCCATCGCGCGGCGGTAGAGCGCGAGGTGGAAGTCCTCCCCCACCCCGCAGCCGCTCGCCACCCCGGCGTTGAGGAAGGCGAGGTCCAGGCCGCCGCAGCGCTCGCCGGCGAAGGCGACCGCGGCGAGGTTCTCCTCGAGGACCGAGACGTCCGTGCGCACGAAGTGGCCGCCGACCTCCCGGGCCGCCTCCTCGCCGCCGGGCTCGTCGACGTCGGCGACGACGATCTCGGCCCCCTCGGCCGCGAGCGCCCGGCAGGTGGCACGACCGAGGCCGCTCGCGCCCCCCGTGACCAGCGCGACCTTGTCGGCGAGGGAGTCCATGGCGGCGGATTATGGACGCCGGGGCCCGTCAGGCGCCCGGCCGCCGCACGCCCATGACGGCCATCACGCCGTCGACGCAGCTGCGCACGACGCGCTCGGGCTCGACCGCGAAGAGCGCGGGCAGCCCCGGCGCCGCCTGGCGGACGCCGACCCGGATGCGGGCGAGGTGCATCGTGCCGAGGGTCTGCGTCCACAGCACGTTGGCCATGTAGTCGGGGTCATCGACGTCGAGCACGCCGGCATCGCGCCCGGCGCGCAGCACGCCGGCGACGAGGTCCAGGCAGCCGGCCATGCTCTGCCCGAGGCGCAGCCACACCGACTCGGAGACCATCCCCTGCAGCTCGGTCGCGGGGCGCTGCATGAGCGAGAGCGAGGCGTCGAGGAAGGCGGGGTAGCGCTCGCAGAAGCGGGCGTAGGCCTCGGTGCCGGCCTCGAGCCGGGCGACGACGTCGGACTCGCCGTCGATCGCCGCCGCGAGCAGGCCGGCCAGCTCGTCGAGGTAGTTGGTGACGGTGAGGACGTAGAGCTCCTCCTTGGAGGAGAACTGGCGGTAGATGAGCCCGCGCGCGATCCCCACGGCGCGCGCGATCTCCTCGATCGGCGCGGCCTGCATCCCGCGCTCGTCGAAGAGCCGGCGCGTCGCCTCGACCAACTCGCGCTCGCGGATCCGACGGAGTGAGCTGGGCTGCGAGGCCGCCACGTGGCGAGCAGTCTAATGCGTACGGGAACGTTTTGAGAACATTCGGTTGACAGGCGTTCTCAGCCCCCATAGCGTGTGGTCGGTGGCCGAGCTGGGCGCCCCTCCCAACGTCCCCGCCGTGCGCCGTCGCGCGCTCAAGGCGGTCCGGGCGCTCTTCAGCCCGCTGCTGCCCGACGACTACCTCGAACTCATCAACCCGCTGTGGTCGACGCGCGAGCTGCGCGGGCGCATCGAGCGCATCGACCGCGAGACGGCCGACGCGGCGACGATCGTCATCCGTCCGGGTTGGGAGTGGCCGGGCCATGAGCCGGGCCAGTACCTGCGCATCGGCGTGGTGGTCGACGGCGTGCACCACTGGCGCGCCTACTCGCTGACCTCGGATCCCGGCGCGATGGACGGCTGCATCTCCATCACGCCCAAGCTCGTCCGCGAGGGGAAGGTCTCGCCCTACTTCGTCGAGCAGGTCAAGCCCGGCAGCGTCGTCCGGCTCGGCGGCGTCGAGGGCACCTTCAAGCTCCCCGAGCCGCTGCCCGAGCGCTCCCTGTTCGTGAGCGCGGGCAGCGGGGTCACCCCGGTGATGGCCATGCTGCGCTGCCTGGAGCGCCGCGAGGGGCTCACCGACGTGGTCCATCTGCACTCCGCGCGCACGCCGGAGGACGTCATCTTCGGCGACCGCCTCCGCGCGATGGCCGCCCACCATCCGGGCTACCGGCTCACGGAGCGCCACACGGCGACGCAGGGGCGGCTGCGCCCCGAGGAGCTCGACGAGCTCTGCCCGGACTGGCGCGAACGCGAGGCCTTCCTCTGCGGGCCGGCCGAGCTGCTCGACGCGATGACGGAGCACTGGGAGCGCCACGGCGACCCCGGGCGCCTGCACATGGAGCGCTTCCAGCCGGTCATCCGCGGCGACGCCGAGGACGGCGAGGGCGGGACGATCTCCTTTTGCCGCTCCGGTGCGGAGGCCGAGTGCGACGGCGGCACGCCGATCCTCGAGGCCGGCGAGGAGGCTGGCCTCGAGCTCGACTACGGCTGCCGGATGGGCATCTGCCACACGTGCGTCGGGCGCCTGCGCTCGGGGAGGGTCCGCGACCTGCGCACGGGCGAGATCTCCGCGGAGGGCGAGACCGTCCGCATCTGCATCGCTGCGCCCGAGGGCGACGTCGCGCTCGAGCTGTGACCCCGACCCTGAACCCGATCGCCAGGAGCGCCGCCGGCACATGCCCGAATCGATGATCGAGAGCCCCCTCGCACGCCTCAGCGACGACCAGGTCGAGGAGCTCGGGCGTGAGTTCGACGCGATCCACGACGAGGTCTTCGCCGAGCTCGGCGACCGCGACCGCCGCTACATCACGAGCATGATCGAGATGCATCGGCGCCTCGTGGTCGCCGGCCGCATCCTGCTCTTCGCCTCCCGCTACAAGCCGGCCTGGCTCGCCGGCACCTCCCTGCTCTCGCTGGCGAAGATCCTCGAGAACATGGAGATCGGCCACAACGTCATGCACGGCCAGTGGGACTGGATGAACGACCCCCGGATCCACTCCTCCACATGGGACTGGGACTCTGCGTCCACCGCCGAGGCGTGGAAGCGCTCCCACAACTTCGTCCACCACACCTACACGAACATCCGCGGCAAGGACCGCGACCTCGGCTACGAGATCATGCGGATCGATCCGCATCAGCGGTGGCACCCCGTCTATCTCCTGCAGCCGGCCTACAACCTGCTCCTCGCCGCGCTGTTCGAGTGGGGCGTCGCCTTCCACGACCTCAACTTCGACGAGATCCGCTCGGGACAGAAGCCCTCCGAGCAGGTGCTCGCCGAGCTCAAGGGGATGGCGGGAAAGGCGCGCGACCAGATCGTCAAGGACTACGTCGCCTATCCCGTGCTGAGCGGGCTGATCGCCATGGGCGTCGCGGCGGCGGTTCCCGCGCGAGACGCACGCTCGGGCTCGCGCGCGCGCCGGGCGTGGCGGCGGGCGTTCCGCGCGACGCTGAAGGCCGACGCGACCGCCAACGTCGTCCGCAACGTCTGGGCCTACGCGATCATCTTCTGCGGTCACTTCCCCGACCAGACCTACACGTTCAGCCAGGAGGAGGTCGCCGGCGAGTCGCGCGGCGGCTTCTACGTCCGCCAGCTGCTCGGCGCGGCGAACATCGAGGGGACACCGCTCTTCCACGTGGTGAGCGGGAACCTGGGCTACCAGGTCGAGCATCACCTCTTCCCCGACATGCCGAGCACCCGCTACGCGGAGATCGCCCCGCGCGTCAAGGAGCTCTGCGAGCGCTACGACCTGCCCTACAACACGGGGCCCTTCCTACGCCAGCTCGCGACGGTGCAGCGGACGATCCTGCGCCTCGCCCTCCCCGGCGGCCGCCCGCGGCCCAAGCCGGGGCCGTACCGCGGCGACCCGGAGACCGCCCGCGTCGCGGCGAAGGCGAACGGCCGCACCCGCTCGCGCGACCCCGAGCACGGCGGTTCGGGCATCTCAGGCCCCGAGCAGAGCTCCGACGGCGTTCGCGTCTCGATGCCGGCGGCGGATTAGGGAGAGCGCCGCTCCCCCCGCACTCTCCTCCTCACCGGCCGCAGTGACGTTCTAAGGAGCGGCCGGGACCGCGCGCTCGGACCCGTCGCCCGTCTCGTGTTCGCGGACCACGAGCACGGGGCGGTGGGTGTGGTGCAGGACGCCGGTCGAGACGCTGCCGAGGACGGCGGCGGCGAGGCTCGAGCGCCCGCGCGAGCCGACCACCACGGCGGTCGCGTCGAGCTCGTCGGCGAGGTGGACGAGCGAGGCGAAGAACGGGCCGCGGCAGTGGGTGGCGCGCGGCTCTGCGTCCAGGCCGGCCTGCCGGGCGAGCTCGGCCCCCTCGGCGGCGAGGCGCTCGGCCTCCTCGCGCTGGCCGGCGTCGAGATCCTCCACCGCCCCGCGCACGACGTCGGCCGGCAGCGCCAGCAGGCCGCCCGGCGCGGCCTCCTCGAAGCTCAGCCATGCGGTGGCGACCACCGCGCGCGCCTGCCCGAACAGCCGCCCCGCCTCCTCGATCGCCCGGCGGGCGTTCGGGGAGCCGTCGTAGCCGATCAGGATGGGCCGGGCCATGCCCGCCGAACCCTATGCGGTGGGCCAGGGGTCCTGCGGCTCGGCGAGGTCGAGAATCCGCCCCAGGCCGGCGAGCTTGACGAAGAGGCGCGCCTCGCTGCCGGCCGGCGCGACCACCCGCAGCGGGCGGTCGGCGGCGTGGGCGTCGCGCTCGCAGTGCAGGAGCAGCGCAATGCCGGCCGAGTCGATGAAGGAGGTCTGTGAGAGATCGATGAGGATCCTGGCGGCGCCGCGGTCGAACGCCGACTCGAGCGCCTCGCGCAGCGGGTCGGTGCCCGTGATGTCGAGCTCGCCGATCAGCCCGATGCGCGCCACGCCGTCCGCGATGGCGCAGTTGACCTCCAGGCCGGCGCCGGGCGCGTTCATGGCGACCTCCTACCCGGCCGGCGCGGGCGCACTCCGTCCGGCCGGGGCGGCACCATTGCCCGCGCAGTGCGCACCCGGGCCATCCATCGCGGCGACCTCGTCCTGGTCAACAAGAAGGGGCGCATCTTCCACGCGAAGGTGCAGGGCCTCGGCGCCACCGGCGGCTTCGCGATCGTCCCGCTCGAGCGCAACGTCTCCTACCGCCAGGCGGGCGCGCGGGAGATCGTCGACCACTGGAGCCGTGCGAGCCGGGACCGCTCGCAGGAGCC
This sequence comes from Actinomycetota bacterium, assembly GCA_030773575.1. Taxonomy (GTDB): domain Bacteria; phylum Actinomycetota; class Thermoleophilia; order Solirubrobacterales; family Solirubrobacteraceae; genus JACCYI01. Next base: position 1,485 of record JALYMV010000433.1, on the reverse strand, counting down.
CGCGGAGGGCCAGATCTCCTTCGACGAGCTGCTCGGGGAGGACCGCTAGGAAAAAGTTGGCGCAACCGCACAGGGGGGGTCGAGCGCATGGAGTGACAGGAACCGACCCGAAAGGAAACGCTCATGCGCTTTCGCAGCACCGCGGCCATCGCCGCTTCTCTCGCCCTCGCCCTCGGTGCCACCGCCTGCGGCGGGGACAACGAGCCCACCGGCGGCGGCGCCGCCGCCGAGCAGGAACAGCCCAAGGCCACGCCGTCCCCGGTCGCCCAGATCGACCAGCTGACGGGTCGCACGACCGCCGTCGCGCTCGACGAGGCCTTCGTCGAGGCCCTGACCATGCTCAAGGTCACCCCCGGCCCCGTGGGCGACGCGAAGATCACCAAGAAGGGCTCGGCGGTCTTCCCGATCACCGGCGGCAACGTGACCTACTACGAGCCCGGCACCGTCTCGCCGTACGTCCAGGGCAACATCGAGCACACCGGCAGCGGCCTGAGCCTCGAGGCCGGCGGCAAGACGGTCGAGCTGGTGGACTTCGTCGTCGATCCCGGCGCGTCGGTCCTCACCGGCACCGTGATGCTCGACGGCGAGGAGGCCGCTCCCGCCGGGACGCCGCTCTTCTTCCTCGACGGGCGCACGCTGAACCCGCTGGAGGCCAAGGACAACGGCACCGCCGTGCTGCAGGGCACGACGGTCAAGCTGAAGGCCGAGGCCGCGGACCTGCTCAACCAGACGTTCGAGATCGACGCCCTCAAGGAGGGCCTCGAGATCGGCGTCGCCACCATCACGGTCAACACCCAGTAGCACCGCTGCGCAAGAGCGCCGTCGCGGGCCCAGGCCCGCGGCGGCGCTCGCGCATTTGAGGTGGGGCGCATGCCCGCCCCGAACCGCGTCACCCGCCTCGGCCTGATCAACGTCTACCTCGTCGAGGAGGCCGACGGCCTCACCCTCGTCGACACGGCGATCCCCGGCTCGGCCGGCGCGATCCTCGCCGCGGCCGCGAAGGCCGGCGCCCCGATCGTGCGCATTGCGGTGACGCACGGACACAGCGACCACGTCGGCTCGCTCGACGCGCTGCGCACGAAGCTGCCGGACGCCGAGGTGCTCGTGGGGACCCGCGAGGCCCGCCTCCTGGCCGGCGACATTGTCCCTGGACCCCGGGGAGGAGGGCAAGCTGCGGGGCGGCTTCCCGAAGGTGGCCACCCGCCCCACCCGGACGCTCGAGCCCGGCGACCGCGTCGGATCGCTCGAGGCGGTGCCCGCTGCCGGCCACACCCCCGGCCAGCTTGCCTTCCTCGACACCCGCGACCGGACGCTCTACTGCGCCGACGCCTACAGCACCGTCGGCCGCGTGCTGGTCGCCAGCCGGCCGCGGCCGCCCTTCCCGCTCCCCGCCGCCGCGAGCTGGAACCGCGCCGTCGCGCTCGAGACCGCCCGCGCGCTGCGCGCGCTCGACCTCGCCCGGCTGGCGCCCGGGCACGGCAAGGT
>JALYMV010000432.1 GCA_030773575.1 Actinomycetota bacterium | reverse complement strand
ACCCAGCTCGAGCGTCCGGACCCCACGGATTACCGACCCGGCACGGCGCGGCGGGCCGCCGAGGAGTTCCTCGACGCCTGGCACGACCGGGCGTGGGATCGCATGGCGGTGTGGACGGCGCCGCTGTGGCGCGAGAACCTGCCGGACCCGGCGGCATCGCTGCGGTTCCGGTTCGGAATCGCCCGCCTCCGCGGCGCCTTCCAGCGCGACCTGCGCTCCATCGACGACGACCGGGCGACCCTGGTCGTCGCCCTCGCCGCCACCACGCTCACGCCGGAGCTCGAGCGGCGCCGCGTGACGATGGACCTGCGGCGCGAGGACGGCCGCTGGGGCGTCGAGCCGACCTCCATCGTCCCGCCGCGCGTGAAGTAGCCGGGGGCGGCTCGGACCGCTGAGCCGCCACTATGTGCGGATGACGCCGCCCGCGACCGCCTTCGTCCTCGGAGGCGGCGGGCACCTCGGGGCCCACGAGGTGGGGATGCTCCGCGCGCTGCTCGAGCGCGGTGTCGTGCCGGACCTGGTGGTGGGCACGTCGATCGGCGCGATCAACGGCGCCGCGGTGGCCGCCGAGCCGACGGTCGCGGCGGTCGCCCGCCTCGCGGAGATGTGGACGAGCTTCGAGCGCAACGACGTCTTCGGCGGCTCGGTCCTCGGCCGGCTCGGGACGCTCGCCCGCACGCGCACCCACCTGCACGGCAACGAGGGCCTGCGCCGGCTGCTGGCCGCCGCCGTGCCGGTGGATGCGATCGAAGCGCTGCGCGTCCCATTCGAGTGTGTCGCGGCCTCGATCGAGACGGCCTCCGAGCGCTGGTTCACCTCCGGGCCGCTCGTCGACGCGATCCTCGCGTCCTCGGCGGTGCCGGGCGTGTTGCCCCCGGTCGAGGTGGATGGCGAGCACTTCATCGACGGAGGGATCGTCAACTCGATCCCGGTCGGGCGCGCCGTCGGGCATGGCGCGCGACGGATCTACGTGATGCACGTCGGTCGCGTCGACCGCCCGCTCGAGCCGCCGCGCTGGCCGTGGGAGGTCGCGCTCGTGGCGTTCGAGATCGCGCGGCGTCACCGCTTCGTGGGCGACATCGCCGCGCTGCCCGGCGACCTCGAGGTCACGTCCTGCCGACGGGCGAGCGCACTCCGGCGCGCTACACGGACCTCTCGCAGTTCCGCTACCGCGACACGTCGAGGATCCCGGACCACATCGAGCGCGCGTACGAGGCGTCGTCGGCGTATCTCGACGCGCACGCCCGGAGGGCGTCGTGAAGCGGGTGCCGCCCACGATCGTCCGCCGTCTGGCCCTCGCGCCACTCATCGCCGCGCTCGATGCCGCGGTCGTCGTCCTCTCGCCGCTGCTGCTGCTCGTCGCCGCGGTCCTGTCGCCGGTGTTCGGCGGGTGGCGGCCGCTGCGCCTGACGCTCATCGTGGTCGCCTTCGCGGCGCGGCATCTCGAGGCGCTGCTCGCCCTCCTGCGCCTCTGGATGCGCGCCGGCGCCGGCAGGCGCCTGAATTCGGAGGCCAATGCAGGCCGCCCACTACGACGTCATGCGCCGCTTCGTCGCGGGCGTCAACCGGACGATCATCCGCCAGGCGCGCGCTGAGGTGGTCATCGACGAGTCCGAGCCCGCCGACCGGGCGCTCGCCGCCGCGCACCGGCCGGTCGTCCTGCTCAGCCGCCACGCCGGGGAGAGCGACACCCTGCTCGTCATCGGCGAGCTGCTGTGCCGTCACGACCGGCGGCCGCGCGTGGTCATGCACGAGGCGCTCCGGCTCGACCCGGTGATCGACCTGCTCGGCGGAAGGCTCCCGAACCGGTTCGTCGACCCGCGGGGCGGCGACACGGAGGTCGAGATCGCCGCGATGGCCCGGGAGCTCGACGGCCGCTCCGCGCTCGTGATCTTCCCCGAGGGCGCGAACTTCACCGAGGAGCGCCGGCGCCGGGGCCTCGAGCGCCTGGAGCAGGGCGGACACGCGCGCCAGGCCGAGGCCGCGCAGGCGATGCGCCACGTGAGCGCTCCCCGCCCGGGGGGCGCGCTCGCCGCAATCGACGCCGCCCCCGGCGCCGACGTGGTGATCATGGGCCACGCCGGCTTCCCGGCCGGCCTGCGGGAGGTCTGGCGCCTGCTCCCGGAGCACCAGCCGATCGAGATCAAGCTCTGGCACGAGCCCGCCGAGGGGATCCCGCGCGAGCACGACGCGCGCATCGAGTGGCTGTTCGACCGCTGGGGCCGGCTCGACGCCTGGGTCGACGAGCGGCGCACTGGCGGTTCTTCGCGACTGGGTTAGAGTCCCCCATGGCCGGAGGAGCGTTCACCACGGTCGTCGTCGGCACGGACGGCTCCGCCGGTGCCGAGCGCGCTGTCGAGCGGGCCGCGCGGGTCGCCGCCGGCAGCCTCGAACTACGGGCGCCCAGCTGTTCCTGCTGTCCATGGCTTCCGGTCCGGCCAGGCCGGGTCGTGGCGATGATCTACCACCGGGCTGCTGCAGGCCGCGGCCGAGGCTCCGGGCGCGACCTCGGCGAAGGGGTCCGCGCCGCGGCCTCGCGCAGCTCTGGGACCGCGAGCGCCTCTCGCTCGAGACCCTTGCGCGCCTGCGCGCGCACGGGCCGGCCGCTCCCAGCCATCTGCGGGGTACGTCCTGCAGGCCGTGTTCGGCGGGCCCCCGGAGGTGGGCCCGGGCGCCTCAGGCCGCGCGGCGGTCCACCATGGCCCGCCGCGCACCCAGGGCGCGCTCAGTGCGGCGCCGTCCGGCCGCCGCCCCCCTGCTCCGGCTCGGGATCCTCGGATCCGAGGGGCGCGGCCTTGCGTCCGGTGCCCTCCTCGGCGAGCTCGGCGGGGGTCGGCTCGCCGCGCGCGACGGTCGTGTCCGCGTTGACGCGCTCCACGCGCTCGGCCGCCCGCGGCGACGCCGATCGCGGCTTCGTCGTCCGGGTCTTCTGCTGGCTGCGCGGGGCATCCGCGCGGGTCGGTGCCGGCGTCTTCGGCAGATGCAGGAGGTTCTCGACTTCGCGGACCTCCGGGATCGCCCGCACCGCCGCCTCGAGCGCCTTGACCTGCGCCGGCGTCCTGACCTCGCCGTGCAGGTGGACCACGCCGTCGACGGTGTTGACGGACACCTTGTCCTTGGCCGCGTCCTCCTGGCGGAAGACGATGCTCTCCACCTTCCGGGTGATCGTCACGTCGTCGAGCGGCTTGGGCTCACTGCGGCCGAAGCGGCTGCGCATCCCCTCCGCGACGCCGCCGGCCTGGCGCCGGAGGCGCTCCGCGCCCTCCGCGACGCCGCCGACCACCCCGCCGGCCTTGCCTTTGAGATCGTCGAGACCGACCATGGAAACCCCCTCGGGTCGTGTGACACGGGTTCTCCTGCACCTTCCCGGCGCGCCGGCGCGCAAACGCGACCGCGTGGGCTCAGCCGGCGCGGTCGGCGACCTGCTCGTCACCCTCGTGGCGCGCGCAGTGCGCGCAGCAGAACATCCGGCCGCCGGCCTCGACGCCGTGGCCGATGATCCGGCAGCCGCAGTGCCCGCATTGAGGGGCGAGCGCCTGGATCGCGCACTCGAACGAGTCGAAGGTGCCCGAGCCCCGGCCGGGCGCGTCGATCGTCATGGCCTTGTCGTACTCGTTCCCACAGGTGTCACATGTCGCCATGCCCGGGGGCTACCCCCTCCGGCCCGCGACGAGACAGTTCCGCACAAGACGGAGATGGGCAGACCGCCGAACCGGGGAAAGCTGTGACCATCTCGACCTCCCTGCCGGCATCACCACCTGCCTGTTCGACCTCGACGGCGTCCTCACCCGGACGGCGAAGGTCCACGCCCACGCGTGGAAGGCGATGTTCGACGACTTCCTGCGCGACTGGGCGGAGCGGACGGGACAGCCCTTCCACGAGTTCGACCGCCCGACGGACTACGACGAGTACGTCGACGGCAAGCCGCGCCTGGACGGCGTGCGCTCCTTCCTCGCGTCGCGCGGCATCGAGCTGGCGATGGGGTCGCCGTCGGACCCGCCGTAGGCCGAGACGGTCCACGCGCTGGACACGCGCAAGAACGACCTGGTGCTGCGGCTGATCCGCGAGCACGGCGTCGAGCCCTTCGAGGGATCCGTGCGCTTCGCGGAGGCGGCGCGCGACCAGGGGCTGCGGCGCGCGGTGGTCTCGTCGAGCACAGGGCGTACGCCGCGCCCCCACCGGGAAGCCTTACGTCCATGGACACCTTCCGCCTGAACGTCGAGGCCGTGCGCCGCAACCTGCCCGACCGCGGCCCGCACCGCACGGACGAGGACGAGGCGGAGCGGCTCGCCGAGCGCGTCATCGAGGTCGAGCCGCTCGTCGAGGAGGACGCGCGGCTGGGGCGGCCCGCCCGATCTTGAGCTAGCGTCCCCCGCGTGAGCGGCCTCGCCTCCCTCGACGGCACGATCGGGTCCGCCGACGAGGCGCGCATCCCCGTCACCGACGAGGGGCTGCTGCGCGGCGACGGCGCGTTCGAGGTCGCCCGGCTGTACCGCGGCCGACCATTCGCGATGGAGGACCACTACGCGCGCCTGCAGCGCACCTGCGCGGGGCTGCGCCTGGAGGCCGACTTCGACGCGCTGCGCACCGAGGTCGCCGCGCTGCTGGCCGCCGCCGGCCCGATCGAGGCGCTGCTGCGGATCGTCCTCACCCGCGGCGGCGCGCGGATCGCCATCGTCGAGCCGCTGCCTCGCAAGGGGACCGTCGCGCGCGTGAGAACGATCACCTACGCGCCCAACCGGGTGCTCGACGGCCTCAAGACCCTCTCCTACGGCGGCAACATGCTCGCCGGGCGGCTGGCCAAGGAGGCCGGCTATGACGAGGCGCTGCTCGTCACGCCGCACGGGCGGGTGCTCGAGGGCCCGACCTGGACGTTCTTCTACGTGCTCGGGGGCGAGCTGCTCACGCCGCCGCTGTCGGATCGCATCCTCGCCTCGATCACCCGCGCCCGCGTGATGGAGGAGAGCGGCGCGCGCGAGGCCGTCTGCACGCTCGACGACGTCGCGGCGGCCGAGGAGGCGTTCATCGCGTCATCGGTCCGCGAGGTCCTGCCGATCGCGCAGGTCGACGACATCGCGCTGCCCGCGGCGCCCGGGCCGGTCACCCAGGCCGCGGCGCAGGCGCTCGCGCGCCGGATCGAGCGCGAGCTCGCCGACGTGCCCGCGCCGGCCTGATGCGCGTCCTCAGCGTCGTCGGGAACCGGCCCCAGTTCGTCAAGGCGGCCGCGGTGTCGCACCGCCTGCGCGCGGTCGGGCAGGAGATCCTCGTCCACACGGGCCAGCACTACGACGACGAGCTCTCGCGCGTGTTCTTCGAGGAGCTGCAGCTGCCGCGCCCGGAGCACACGCTGGCGCTGGGCGGGGGCTCGAACACCGAGCAGACCGCGCGGATGCTCGATGCGCTCGGGCCGCTGATCGCGGGCGAGGCGCCCGACGCGGTGCTCGTCTACGGGGACACGAACTCGACGCTCGCCGGCGGCCTGGCGGCGGCGCAGGCCGGCGTGCCGGTGGCCCACGTCGAGGCGGGGATGCGCTCGTTCGACCGCTCGATGCCCGAGGAGCTCAACCGCGTGCTCACCGACCACCTGAGCGCGCTGCTGCTGTGCTCGAGCGAGGCGCCGGCGCAGCGGCTGCGCGACGAGGACGTCCACGGCGAGGTCGTCGTGGTCGGCGACGTGATGGTCGACGTCTTCTCGCTCGTCGCCCCGCGCGCCCGCGGCCGCGCGGTGATCGGGGACCTCGAGCCCGCGGAGTACGTGCTGGCGACCGCGCATCGGGTGGCCACGGTCGACGACCCGGAGCGGCTGGCGCGGCTCGTCGACCTCCTGCGCTCGCTCCCGTACCCGGTCGTCCTCCCGCTGCATCCCCGCACCCGCGCGCGGCTGCTCGACGCGGGCCTGCTGGGCGCGCTCGAGGACGCGCCCGGCGTGACGCTGACCCCGCCGCTCGGCCTGCTCGACTTCACCGCGCTCCTGCTCGACGCCCGCGCCGTGCTCACCGACTCGGGCGGGGTCCAGAAGGAGGCCTACCTGGCGGGCGTGCCGTGCTTGACGCTGCGGCCCTCGACGGAGTGGCGCGAGACGGTCGAGGCGGGGTGGAACACGCTGGTCGACCTCGACGCCGCCGCGGCGCGGGCGGCGCTCGAGCGCGAGCCGCCGGAGGAGCGCCCGCCGCTCTACGGCGACGCCCGGGCGGGGGAGCGGGTGGTCGGGGCGCTGGTCGCGTCCGTAGGATCAGCCGGGTGACCGTCTCGATCGGGGTCGCCGGCCTCGGCTACTGGGGACCCAACCTCGCCCGCAACTTCGCCGCGCTGCCGCCGTGCGACCTGCGGTGGTGCTGCGACCCGTCGGAGGCGGTCCGCGCCCGGCACGCGCCGAGCTTCCCGGCCACGCGCTTCACGGGCGAGCTCGACGACCTCCTGGGCGACGACTCGCTCGACGCCATCGTCCTCGCGACCCCGGTCCCCACCCACGCCGACCTCGCCGAGCGCGTTCTCGACGCCGGCAAGCACTGCTTCGTCGAGAAGCCGCTCGCGCAGTCGGTCGCCGACGCCGAGCGCGTGGTCGCGGCGGCCGAGCGCGCCGGGCGGCTGCTGATGGTGGGCCACCTGCTCGAGTACCACCCGGGCGTCGCCAAGCTCAAGGAGATCGCCACCTCGGGCGAGCTCGGCGACATCCACTACATCTACTCCAACCGACTCAACCTCGGCAAGCTGCGCGCCGACGAGAACGCGCTGTGGTCGCTCGGCGCCCACGACGTCTCCGTCGTCCTGCACCTCGCCGACGGAGAGGAGCCGGTCGAGGTCGCCGCCCACGGCGAGTCCTACATGCGCCCGGGCGTCGAGGACGTGGTCTTCTGCTTCCTGCGCTTCCCCTCGGGCCTCGCCGCGCACCTGCACCTCTCCTGGCTCGACCCCCACAAGGAGCGGCGCTTCACGGTGGTCGGCTCGCGCCGGATGGCGACCTTCGACGACATGGAGCTCGAGCGCAAGGTCACCGTCTACGACAAGGGCTTCGACGAGGAGACCGGCTCCTACGGCGAGTACATCACCCGCTCGGGGGACATCTGGAGCCCCCGGATCGGCAACCGCGAGCCGCTGCGGATCGAGTGCGAGCACTTCGTCGAGTGCGTGCGCACGGGCGCGACCCCCGTCTCCGACGGGGAAAGCGGGCTGCGCGTGGTGCGGGTGCTCGAGGCGCTCCAGGATCAGCTCGACGCCAACCGGCGGGAGCGCGATGCGGTCGTCTGAGCCGCTGCTCGGCGAGGGCGCGCAGGTCGGCGAGGGGGTGGCGTTCGGCGCCTACGTCGTCGTCCATCCCGGCACGGTGATCGGCAATGGGTGCGAGATCGGCGACCACGCCGTGCTGGGCAGGCCGGTGCGGCTGGCGCGCCACTCGACCGCCGCGCGCAGCGACCCGCCGGCGCCGCTCGTGCTCGAGGACGGGGTGCGGATCGGGGCGGGGGCGGTGGTGCTCGCCGCCGCGCGGCTGCGGGCACGCTGCACCGTCTATGAGCAGGCGTTCGTGCGCGAGCGCGCCTCGGTCGGCGAGGGCACGGTGATCGGCCGGGGGACGACGGTCGACAACGACGTGGTGGTGGGCGCGCGGGTGCGGGCGCAGACCGGCGTCTACATGACGGCCTACTCCGTGGTGGAGGACGACGTCTTCGTGGGCCCGGGCGTGACGATGACCAACGACTCGACGATGTCGCGTCACGGGCCGGACATGCCGCTGCGCGGGCCCGTGCTGCGGCGGGCCTGCCGGGTCGGCGGCGGAGTGACGCTCTGCCCCGGGGTCGAGATCGGCGAGGAGGCGTTCGTGGCCGCCGGCGCGGTGGTCACTCGCGACGTCCCGCCGCGCGGAGTGGCGATGGGGGTGCCGGCGCGCGTGGTGCGCGAGGTGGGCGACGACGACCTGCTGGAGCGGTGGCGATGAGCCGGCGCGTGGGCGGGACGGAGCTGTTGGGCGTGATCGCGGTGGGCGGCACCGCGGCCGCCGTCGCGCTCGAGTACGCCCACGTCTGGCGGCGCGGGCGCGCGCCGCTGCCGGTGGAGGTCGAGGGCGTCGAGGTCCTGGCCGCGGGGCGCGAGGCCGCGATCGAGACGGTGGAGGTCGCCGTCGAGGGCTACCGCGCCGGCTCGCGGCAGGAGAACGCGCTGCTCAACCTGCTCATCTCCTTCTCGCTCACCCTCGGTGCCACGCGGCTGAGCACCCACGTGATCCGGGCGAGCGGCGGGCCGCTCGGGCCGTTTCGCAACGTCCGCATCGAGGGCCGCCACATCCACCACTTCGTACCGGGGATCGTCATCGCGTTCCTGGCCGGCGGCTCGTCGATCGTCTCGCGCCGGCACCGCCTCGATCCCTGGCTGGCGATCCCGTTCGGCGCGGGCGCCGCGCTCACCCTCGACGAGTCGGCGCTGCTGCTCGAGCTCGACGACGTCTACTGGACGGAGCGGGGCATCGTCTCCGTGCAGATCGCGCTGGGCGCGATGGCGCTGCTCTCGAGCGCCGCGCTCGGGCTGCGGCTGCTGCGCCGCGGCGAGCAGCGGGTGCTCGGCGGCGGCGGCGACGCCGACGAGGGCGACGCCGTGGGAGCGGTCGCATGAGCGGCGCCGGCAGGCTCACCC
>JALYMV010000431.1 GCA_030773575.1 Actinomycetota bacterium | reverse complement strand
CCGAGGAACTCGCCCCCCGGCAGCGGCACGCGCGCGCCGATGTGCGGGCGCAGGGCCCGCACCGCGCGCTCGGCGACCTCGGGCGGCTCGGACGGCTCCAGCGTGCGGTCGGCGGCCTCGATCTTCTCGGCGTAGGTGACCCCCAGCTCGCCCTGCTCCTCGTAGGGCGGGCGCTCGTCGAGGGCGCGCACGAGCAGGTCGCCGCCGAGGACCTGGAGGCGGGCGGCGAGCGAGGCGTAGTCGTCGTCGACGTCGATCGGCGTCGCCTCCTGCAGGCAGATCGGCCCGGAATCCAGCCCCTCGGTCAGGCGCATGATCGAGACGCCCGTCCGCGTGTCGCCGGCCATGATCGCCCGCTCGACGGGCGCCGCGCCGCGCCAGCGCGGCAACAGCGACGGGTGGACGTTGAGGATCTCGCGCAGCGAGAGCAGCGGCTCGCGGATCAGGACGCCGTAGGCGCAGACCACCAGCGCGTCGGGCGCCGCGCCCTCGATCTCCGCGATCACCTCCGGCTCGTGGAGCCGGTCGGGCTGGATGACCGGCAGCCTCAGGCGCCGCGCGGCGTCGGCGACCGGCGGGGCCTGCAGCTTGCGCCCCCGGCCGCGCGGGCGGTCCGGCCGGCTGACGACCAGGACGGGTGCGTGGTCGCTGGCGGCCAGGCGCTCGAGGACCGCCGCGGCGAAGTCGGAGGTGCCGAGGTAGACCGTCCGCACGCGGGGCGCCGCTGACGTGAGGCGGCTAGGCGGTCGCGCCGAGGGCGGCGGCCGCCTCGGCCCCCGCCTCGCGAAGCGCGCGCATGGCCTGCTTGCGCTGGTCGCGCGACGTCCGGTCGAGGATGAGCACGCCGTCGAGGTGGTCCATCTCGTGCTGGAGCACGCGCGCCTCCAGGCCCGAGGCCTCGATCAGGATCTCCTCGCCGCGCTCGTCATGGGCGCGGACCCGGACGTGCACCGGGCGGTCGACGTCGACGAGGATCCCCGGCAGCGAGAGGCAGCCCTCGTCGAGCGGCTCCTCCTCCCTGCTCGCCCACTCGAGCTGCGGGTTGACCACCGCGGCGATCGGCGCGTCGGGCTCGACGCGGTAGACCAGGACGCGGTGCATGACGCCGACCTGCGTGGCGGCCAGCCCGATCCCCAGGGAGTCGTGCATGATCTGCCCCATCCGCCCGACCTCGCGGACGAGGGCGTCGTCGAACCGCTCGACGGGCCGTGCACGGGATTTGAGGACCGGGTCGCCGAACTTGCGCACGAAGCGCAGCGCGGCGTCGCGCCGGGCGCGCAACTCGGGGTCCAGCGGCGGCGGGACGTGCTCGGCCTCGCCGGCCTCCTCCTGGGTGATGGGATCGTCGGCCATCGCTCACTGCAGTCTATTGCGGGTCCACGTCGACCGAGAACGCCACCGCCCGGTGCGCGCGGTCGTTCGCGGCGGCGTCGACCGCGGCCCGGATCGCCGCGATCGTCGCGCGCCGCTGCTGGGTCTTGACCACGACTTGGCGCCGCTCGCGGCCGCGCAGGCGGAAGAGCGGCGCCGGACCCAGGACGGACGCGGGGGCGTAGGAGACGGCGTCGGCGACGGCGTGGGCGGCGGCCGCCGCGTCGACCTCGCGCTCGGCCGACGTCGTGATGCGGACGAGGGTGGCGAACGGCGGGTAGCCGAGCGCCTTGCGCCGCTCGAGCTCGCCGGCCAGGAAGCCCGGGGCGTCGTGGCGGGCGGCCGCCTGGATGGCCGGCGCCCCGGGGTCGAGCGTCTGCACGAGCACCCTGCCCCCGGCGCGGCCGCGCCCGGCGCGCCCCGCGAGCTGGGCGATCAGCGCGAAGGTCCGCTCCTCGGCGCGGAAGTCCGGGAAGCGCAGGGTCGAGTCGGCGTCGAGGACGACCCCGAGCGTCACGTCGGGGAAGTCGTGGCCCTTGGCGACCATCTGGGTGCCGAGCAGCAGCCCGGCGGGCGCCGCCTTGAAGCGCTCGAGCAGGACGGGCACCGCGTCCTTGGCGCCGGCGGTGTCGGCGTCGAGGCGGAAGATCGGGATGTCGAGCTGCTCGCCGAGCTCGTGCTCGATGCGCTCGGTGCCGGCGCCGTAGCGCGCGACGGCGAGCGAGCCGCAGTTGTCGCAGCGGTCGGGCACCCGCTCGCGGTGGCCGCAGTGGTGGCAGGCGATCTCCCCCGCCGCCCGGTGCAGCACGAGCGCCACGTCGCAGTTGGGGCACTCCCACGCCTTGCCGCAGGTGCGGCAGGTGAGGAAGTTCGACCAGCCCCGCCGGTTGAGCAGGACGATCGCCTTGCGGGTCTCGCCGAGCGCGCGGTGGGTCTCGGGGTGCAGCGGATGGCGGGCCTCGCGCATGTCGAGGACGTCGACGCCGGGCAGCCGGGCGCCGTCGACCCGGCGGGGCAGCGAGATGCGCGGCATGGCCCGCCAGCTCTCCGGCCGCGGCGTCGCGGTGCCGGCGAGGAGGGTCGCGTCGAAGTAGCGCGCGCGCCGGGCGGCGACGCGGCGGGCGTCGTAGCGGGGGTCGCCCTCGTGCTTGTAGGAGGCGTCGTGCTCCTCGTCGACGACGATCAGCCCGAGGTCGGCGACCGGCGCGAAGACCGCCGACCGCGGCCCTACCGCGATCCGCGCCTGGCCCGAGCGCAGCCGCCGCCACTCGTCGTGGCGCTCGCCCTCGGAGAGGCCGGAGTGCAGGAGCGCGACCGTGTCGCCGAAGCGGGCGGTGAAGCGCGTGACGGTCTGCGGGGTGAGCGCGATCTCGGGCACGAGGACGATCACCCCGCGGCCGCGCTCGAGCTGCGCCGCCGCCGCGCGCAGGTAGACCTCCGTCTTGCCCGACCCAGTCACGCCGTGCAGGAGGACCGCCCCGCCCGCGCGCCGCTCGAGCTCGCACCCCGCGGCGTCCTGATCGGCGTTGAGCTCGACCGGGCGGTCGTCCTCCTCGTGCCGGCGGGGGGCCCGGCGTTGCGCGCGCGGGCCGACCG
>JALYMV010000430.1 GCA_030773575.1 Actinomycetota bacterium | reverse complement strand
GCGCCGCCCAGCCCGGCGCCGCCCAGCCCGGCCGCACCGGCGGCCCGGGTCCCACCCAGCCGCAGGCGTGCGCCTCGCAGGCCGGACTGATCTCGGCGACCGCGCGGGGCGGCGAGCGCAAGGGCAGCCTGACGTTCGACTTCCGCCGCCGGATCGAGCAGCCGGTCACCGTCGACGTCTTCCGCCAGTCGCGCGGCCGGACGATCACCGGCGAGCGGCTCGTGCGGCGCTTCACCGGCCGGACGGGCACGTTCACCTGGAACGGGCGCGGCACCCGCGGCCGCCGGGTCGGCAACGGGATGTACTTCGCCCGCTTCCGCCTGAAGGTGCCGGGCGGCGTCACCGACACGATCCGCGTCACCCTCGGGCGCTCCAAGGGCCGGTTCGGCCCGCGGCGCTCGTTCTATCAGCGCGAGAGCTGCGGAACGCTGCGGAGCTTCAAGCTCTCGCGGCCCGTGTTCGGCGGGCGGCGCAACACGCCGCTCGGGATCGCCTACCGGCTCAACCAGGCGGCGCGGGTCTCGATCGTGGTGACCAACCGGCGTGAGCGCGTCGTGCGGCGGTTCGCGGCGCGCGACGTAGCGGCCGGGCGCACGCAGCGGCTCTCGGTGCCCGCGCGCAGGCTGCGCGGCCGCGGCGACTACCGCGTCAAGCTGACGGTCACCCGCGGCGGCCGCAGCACCACCACCACGCTCACCAGTCGCAAGCTGTAACGGGATGGGCGCACCCCCGGGGCCCCCGCCCCGGGGGTGTACTAGCCTGCACCGCGTGAGCACCACCGCCTCGTCCCAGCCGACGCCGCAGCGCCTTGCGGCTATCCGCGAGCAGCTCACGCTCCTCGCGGACTACCTTTGACCCGGCCGGGCTGAAGTCGCGCATCTCCGAGCTCGAGGCCGCCATGGGCGAGCCCGGCTTCTGGGACGACAACGAGTCGGCCTCGCGCACGAGCGCCGAGCACGCCCGCGCGAGCCGCAAGCTCGCCGCCTTCACCGCGCTGCAGGACGACGTCGAGGACCTCGAGGGGCTCGTCGAGCTCGCCGAGGAGGACGAGTCGCTGGCGGGCGACGTCGAGGCGGCGATCGTCTCCGCCGAGCAGCGCCTGGAGGCCCTCGAGGAGGAGCGGCTCTTCTCGGGCCGCTACGACGCGGGCGACGCGCTGGTCACCGTCAACGCCGGCGCGGGCGGTACCGACGCCCAGGACTGGGCCGAGATGGTGCTGCGCATGGAGATGCGCTGGGCCGAGAGGCGCGGCTTCGATGTCGAGCTGCTGGAGGCCAGCGCGGGGGAGGAGGCCGGGATCAAGTCGGCCACCTTCCGGGTGGGCGGCGAGAACGCCTACGGCCTCTACTCGGCCGAGAAGGGCGTGCACCGGCTCGTGCGCCTCTCGCCGTTCGACTCCGCCAACCGCCGCCAGACCTCCTTCGCGGGCGTCGAGGTCTCGCCGGTGGTCGAGGGCGCCGGCGAGGTCGAGATCGACGACGACGACCTCCAGGTCGACACCTACCGCGCCTCCGGGGCCGGCGGCCAGCACGTCAACAAGACCGACTCGGCGGTGCGGATCACCCACCGGCCGTCCGGGATCGTCGTGCAGTGCCAGAACGAGCGCTCGCAGACCTCCAACAAGGCGACCGCGATGAAGATGCTCGAGTCAAAGCTCGTCGAGCTCGAGGAGCGCCGCCGCCAGGAGGAGATCGCCTCCGAGCGCGGTCAGGCGCAGGACGTCAACTTCGGCTCGCAGATCCGCTCCTACGTCCTGCATCCCTACACGATGGTCAAGGACCACCGGACGAGCGTCGAGGTCGGCGACGCCAACCGGGTGCTCGAGGGCGACCTCGACCCGTTCGTCCGCCCCTACCTCCTCGCGCACGCGGCAGGCGCGGCGTGACCCTCGCCGAGGATCCCTACGCGACGACGGGGCGCCCGCGCAACGCCGCCCAGCCGCACGGCGACCAGCCGACGGCGCCCTACCTCGACGCCGTCGTCGCCTACGGCTTCCGCGGCTCGACGCGCTTCCACGTCCCGGGCCACAAGGCGGGCGCGGGCGCCGACCCCGGTCTGCGCTCGGCGATCGGCGACGCCGCGCTCACGCTCGACATCCCACAGGACATCGAAGGGATCGACCTCGGGCCGTCACCCACCCCGTACGAGCGCGCGGAGCAGCTCGCCGCCGACGCCTACGGGGCGGCGCAGACGTGGTTCCTGACCAACGGGGCGACCCAGGGCAACCACGCGCTCTGCCTCGCGCTCGCGCCGCTCGGTGCCCAGGCCGTCGTCCAGCGCAACTCCCACGCGTCGGTCATCGACGGGATGGTGCTCTCCGGCGGGATCCCGCACTACGTCGCGCCGACCTACGACGACGAGCTCGGGATGGCGCACGGCGTCACGCCGGACGCCCTCGCCGCCGCGCTCGCCGAGGCGCCGGGCGCGCGCAGCGCGTTCATCGTCTCGCCGACCTACTACGGCCTGGCCGCCGACGTGGCCGGCTGCGTGGAGGCCGCGCACGCGGCCGGCGCGGCGCTCGTCGTCGACCAGGCGTGGGGGCCGCACCTCGGCTTCCATCCCGCCCTGCCCCCCAGCGCTCTGCACCAGGGCGCCGACGCCGTGCTCACGTCGACGCACAAGATCGTCGGCTCGCTCACACAGTCGGCGATGCTCCATGTCGGGCACGGCGGGCGGATCGACCCGGCCGCCGTGGCGCGCGTCGTCCGCCTGATGCGGACCACCTCGGCCAACTCGCTGCTCATGGCCTCGCTCGACGCCGCCCGCCGGCAGCTCGCCATCCACGGCGAGGCCCTGCTCGACCGCACGCTGCACGCCGCCGCGCGCGCCCGCGAGGCGATCGGCGCCATCCCTGGCTGCGCCATCGTGGGCGAGGACCTCGTCGGGGCGCCGGGGGTGGCGGGGTGGGATCCCCTGCGGATCGTCATCGACGTCCGCGGGACGGGCTGCACGGGCTACGAGGTGGCCGGCGCGCTGCGCGCCGCCTTCGACGTGCAGGTGGAGCTCGCCACCCAGGCGACGCTCGTCCTCGTGCTCGGGCTCGACCAGCCCGTCGACGCGCTCGACCGCTTCACGCACGACCTCGCCTCGACCCTCGCGCGGATCACCCGGCCGGGGGAGACGACCGCCATCGCGCGCTCCCCGTCGGCGCTGCGCAACGAGGTCGTCGTCGCGCCGCGCGAGGCGTTCCTGGGGGAGAACGAGGTGGTCGGCGTCGAGGCCGCCCACGGCCGGATCTCCGCCGAGGCGATCGCCGGCTACCCGCCGGGGATCCCGGCGCTGCTGCCGGGCGAGCGGATCACCGGCGAGGTCATCGGGTACCTGCGCGGGCTGACCGCGGCCGGCGCCCGCCTGCACGGCGCGAGCGATCCCGCCTTCGAGACGATCACCGTCCTGCGCTGACCAGGTTTGCACGGCGACGAGCTGCACGCCCTGATCGACCGGGCGCTCGAGGAGGACGTGGGCGCGGGCGACGTGACCACGGAGGCGACCGTGGCGCCCGGCGCGCGGGGGTCGGCGACCATCGTGCAGAAGGCGCCGGGCGTCATCTTCGGCCTCGACGTGGCCGAGGCGGTCTTCCGGCGGCTCGACCCCGAGGTGGAGATCGAGCGGATCGCGCCGGAGGGCGAGTGGCGCGAGCCGCCTGCGCCGGTCCTGCTCGTCAGCGGCTCCGCCCGCGCGCTGCTCACCGCCGAGCGCACGGCGCTCAACTTCCTACAGCGGCTCTCCGGCGTGGCGACCATGACCGCCCGCGCCGTGCGCCTGGTCGCCGACGCGGGCGGCGGCGCCCGCATCCTCGACACCCGCAAGACCACGCCGGGGCTGCGGCTGCTCGAGAAGGCCGCCGTCGCCGCCGGGGGAGGGGTCAACCACCGGTTCGGGCTCTACGACGCCTACCTGATCAAGGAGAACCACTCGGCGCTGGCCGGGGGGATCGGCGCCGCCGTGGCGCGGGCGCGCGAGGCCCATCCCAGCCTGCCGGTCGAGCTCGAGGTCCGCGACCCGGCGGAGATCGACGAGGCGCTCGATGCGGGCGCCGACCGGCTCCTGCTCGACAACATGACGCCGGACGAGATCCGCGCCGCGGTGGCCCGCGTGGGCGGCCGCGCGAGCCTCGAGGCCTCGGGCGGCGTGAGCCTCGACACCATTTTGGTCTATGCGACCATTGAGGGGCTAGACTACGTCTCGGTCGGCGCGCTCACCCACTCGGCGCCGGCCCTCGACCTCTCCCTCGGCCTGGAGACCTCCCCATGACGCTCCTCACCCTCGAATCCGTCCCTGCTCTTCAAGACGAGGTCCGGGCGCTCGCGCGCGAGCGCGACGCCGTGATCCTCGCGCACAACTACCAGGTGCCCGAGGTCCAGGACGTCGCCGACCACGTCGGCGACTCGCTGCAGCTCTCCCAGCAGGCGGCGCGCTCCGGCGAGAGCGTCATCGCGTTCTGCGGCGTGCACTTCATGGCCGAGACGGCGTCGATTCTCTGCCCGGAGAAGACGGTGCTGCTCCCCGACGCCGACGCCGGCTGCTCCCTGGCCGACAGCATCGACGCGGCAGCTGTCCGGGCGTGGAAGGCCAAGCACCCGGGCGCGATCGTGGTCATGTACGTCAACACGAGCGCAGAGGTCAAGGCGGAGACGGACTACTGCGTGACCTCCTCGAACGCCGTCGCGGTCGTCGAGTCGATCTACCGCGCGCACGGCCCGGACACGGAGATCCTCTTCGGGCCCGACATGTTCCTCGGCGCCTACGTCGAGAAGATGACGGGCCGGCCGATGCGGGTCTGGGACGGCGAGTGCCACGTCCACGCGGGCATCCGCCCGCGCGACATCGGCGACATGCGCGCCGCCAACCCGGGCGCCGACTTCCTCATCCACCCCGAGTGCGGCTGCTCGACCTCCGTCATGGAGTACGTGGCCGCGGGCGACGTGAGCGCCGAGGGCGTCCACATGCTCTCCACGGGCGGGATGCTCAACTACGCCCGCGAGGCCGCGCCCGGCTCGACCGCCATCGTCGCGACGGAGACCGGCATGCTCCACCCGTTGCGCATGGCCGCTCCCGACGTCGACTTCGTCGCCGCCAACGAGGCCGCGAGCTGCCGCTTCATGAAGATGATCACGCTGCCAAAGCTCCGCGACGCGCTCCGCGAGGGCGGCCCGGTCGTCAAGGTCCCCGACGCGGTCGCCGAGCGCGCCCGGCTGCCGATCGAGCGGATGGTCGCGATCGGGTAGGGCTCGGCTGCGGTTCGGGGCGAACTGCGGCTGGTGAGGAAGGGGCTCTCGCGTCGCCGCCGTGTCGAACGCATGGTTGAACCCGTATATCGGGCTCAACCATGCGCTCGAGCTCCTCGTGCGGTCGAGCGGCTACTTCGCCAGCAGCTCGAGCGAGGCGAAGTAGAGGGCGTCGCCGTCGCGCTCGACCTCGGCCGAGTGCACGAGTGCGCCCGGGCGGAGGGTCGCCAGGCAGTCGGCGACTGCGTCGTCCTCGGCGGCCTCGATGCCCTCGATGTTTTCGGCGTCCTCGTCGATCTCCTCTTCCTCGCCGGCCGGGACGCTCGCGGCGCCGGCCTCGGCGTCGTCGTCGCCCTCGTCGCCGGAGGCGTCGGCGTCGTCGGCCTCGTCGCCGTCCTCGCCCTCGTCGCCGTCCTCGCCCTCGTCGTCACCCTCGTCGTCACCGGCGTCCTCGCCGAGATCGTCGCCGCCGCCGGACGCGTCCTCGCCGTAGGCGTCGTCGGCCTCGGAGTCGCAGCCCAGGTCGATGCCGTCGCCGATCCGCGCGGCCAGGGTGCCGCCGCGGGCCAGGGCGATCGTGACGAGGTCGCCGGCCACCCTCTTGATCGCGCCGGCGCCCTCAGCGCCGTCGCGGGTGCCGTCGCCGTCGGAGTCGCGCTTGGCCGGGTCGTAGCCGAAGCGCATCTCGGCGGCGTTGGCCAGGCGGTCGCGGTCGCGGTCCTCGCGGCCGTCGGCGCGGCCGTCGCGGTCGGAGTCGCGCTTGCGGGGGTTCGTCTTGCTGCGCCACTCGGCCCAGGCGCTGAGCCCGTCACGGTCGCCGTCGCGCTTGGCCTCGTCCTTCTTGACCGAGAGCCCGTTGGCCCGCTCCCAGCGGTCCGGGATCGCGTTGCGGTTGCGGTCGGCCGACTTCGCCGTCGCGACGGTGGGGACGGCGAGCAGGAGCAGGAGGCCCAGGGAGGCGATCACGAGGCGGCGCATGTCCGAAGGTATCGGCGGTCCGGCGGCGACCCCGCAGCCCGCTGGACGCACGGACGAGATCGGCGGCCGACGCTAACGGTCGCCGGTCAGGCCGGCTGAGCGATGAGCTCGATCCCGCGCTCGGCGGCCTCGCGCACGAGCGGCAGCTGCTCGCGCCGGCGGTCGAACTCCGCGGGGGTGTAGCAGTGCACGTCGGCCGGCCCGCCCATCTCCAGGCCGTCCCACAGCGAGGCGGCCTGGTGTACGCGCTCGAGCCAGGGGATCCCGTCGAAGTGGTCGGAGACGAGCACGATCACGTACTCCGGGCCCCGCTCGCGCTGCGGGCCGGCGCCCTGGAGGTCGGCGAGCCGGGCGCCGCTCAGCAGCGCCCGCTGGATGGGCCAGCGATCGGTGACCCGCTGCACGTAGCGCTCGAGCTCGCGCCGGTTGAGCTCCGCGAGGTCCACTCGGGCGCCATCATCCCCTGCGCCGCGGCGGCGCGCAAGCCGACTCAGGCGAACTCGCCGGCGCTGTGCGGCCCGACGCACGCCACCGAGAGCTCCTCGGAGATGCCGCGCGCGATCCCGGCGACGTCCTCCTCGGTCACCGCGTCGAGGCGCGCGATCGCCGCGTCGGGGTCGATGTCCTCGTCGAAGACGATCCGCTGGTTGGCGGCGTAGCGCGCCACCGCGTTGGTGTTCTCGAACGCGAGCACTCGGCGGCCGGCGGCGTAGGCGCGGGCCCGGTCGACCTCGCCCGGGCGCGGGCCCTCCGCGCGCAGCTCGTCGACGATCTCGAGCATGCGCCCGAACGCCTCGACGCACTTGCCCGACTCGAGGCCGGCGGAGAGCTGGAGGATCGGCACGTCGGCGAAGGAGTGCTCGAGCGAGTAGACGGAGTAGGCGAGGCCCCGCTGCTCGCGGATCTCGTCGAACAGGCGGGAGCCCATCGAGCCGCCCAGCAGCGTCGAGTAGACGGCGAGCGCCGCGCGCTGGCGCGGGTCCGCCGGGTCGATCTGCGGCCGGTAGCTCATCCGCAGGTGCGACTGGTTGGAGTCGCGCTCCTCGACGAGCGTCGCCGGCGCGAACGGCGGCGCCGGCTCGTAGGTCCCGTCGGCCGGGTCGAGTGACGGGAACCGTTCCCCGAAGAGCTCCTCGAGCCGGCCCGCCTCGGGCAGCGAGTCGAGGTTGCCGACCACGAACGCGCCGCCGCGCGACCCCGCCCACTGGCGCTCGCGGAACGCGACGATCGCCTCGCGCGAGAACGAGCGCAGGTGCTCCTCCGGACCGAGCACGGGCCGGCCGAGCGGGTGGTCGCCGAACGCGGCGCGATCGATGAGGTGCTCGGCGACCACGGACGGCTGGTCGTTGGCGCGCGCGATCTCCTGGATGACCACGCCGCGCTCGCGGTCGAGCTCCTCGGCGTCGATCCGCGGGCGGCCGACGAAGTCCGTCAGCAGGTCGATCGCCTCGCCGACCACCTCGGCGCGGCAGGTGACGTGGAAGGCCACGAGGTCGTGTGAGGTGTAGGCGTTGAGCATCGCGCCCATCGCCTCGGCCGTCTCGTTGACCTTGCGATAGTCGTCGTAGGTCTCCCCGCCCTTGAACACGAGGTGCTCGAGGAAGTGGGCCATGCCGTTCTCCTCCGGGCGCTCCGTCCGCGCGCCCGCGTCGAACGCGACCAGCACGGTCACCGCCCGCGTCCCCTCGAGACCGACGCGGTAGAGGGGCAAGCCGTTGGCGAGGGTGGAGGAGTCGATGCTGGGCATGCCCTGACGATAGAGACAACTGCAAAGACGCTTGCATGCAGGGATTCCTGCCCGCGCGAGCCGGCCGGCCGCTAGGTTGCCCGCCGATGGCCGCCACCGAACGCCACCTCCGGCGCCGCCCGGACCGCTCACACCCGCGCCCCGCCGCGGTGCCCGCGCCCGCCGCAGCGCCCGCCACCCCGGGCGCGATCGTCGAGCTCCAGCAGGTCGCCAAGCTCTACGACACGCATGCGGGCCTCCACGACGCCACCTTCGCGATCAACCCGGGGGAGTTCGTCTTCCTGGTCGGCTCCACCGGCTCGGGCAAGTCGACGATCATGCGCCTGCTCACCAAGGAGCTCGAGCCGACCGCCGGCACCATCCGCGTCGCCGGCCGCGACCTCGCCGAGATCCCGCGCTCGCGCGTGCCCTACTACCGGCGCAACATCGGCGTGGTCTTCCAGGACTTCAAGCTCCTGCCCAACCGCACGGTGCACGACAACGTCGCCTACGCGCTGCAGGTCACGGGCGGCACCCGCCGCGACATCCGCGCCAAGGTGCCCGACATCCTCCGCCTCACCGGCCTGTCGACCAAGCTCCACAACTTCCCCGATCAGCTGTCGGGCGGCGAGCAGCAGCGCGTGTCGGTGGCGCGCGCGTTCGTCAACCACCCGCCGCTCCTGCTGGCCGACGAGCCGACGGGCAACCTCGACCCCGAGACGTCGATCGGGATCATGCAGCTGCTCTACCGGATCAACCGCACGGGCACGACGGTGATCGTCGCCACCCACGACCACGTGATGGTCGACAAGATGCGCCGGCGGGTGATCGAGCTGCGCGAGGGCCGCGTGGTGCGCGACCAGGAGGCCGGCCGCTACCGCCACGACGAGTCCACGCGCGAGTTCGCCGCGCGGCTGCGCAACGACCCGCCCTCCGATCCGCGGCTCTGGAACGCATGAGGGTCGGCTTCTTCTTCCGCGAGGCGCTGCGAGCGCTCCAGCGCAACGCCGCGCCGTCCTTCGCCGCGATGGCCACCGTCGTCGTGACGGTGCTCGTCCTGGGCGTCTTCATCCCCGTCGTGCAGGCGACCACCGGAGCGGCCAACGAGGTCCGCGGGAAGGTGATCGCCGACGTCTACCTGAAGTCCAACGTCACGCCGCGCGACGTCGAGCGCGTCCGCCGGCTCATCCAGGACGCCCCGGCGGTCGGCCGCGTGGAGTACATCTCCAAGGCCCAGGCCTACGCCGAGGAGAAGCGGCGCAACCCGGAGGCCTACGACCTGCTGGGCGCGAACCCGCTGCCCGACACCTTCCGCGTCACCCCGGTCGACCCGGACGAGATCTTGAGGATCCGCAACGCGCTGGCGCCGCTGTCGCCGAGCGGGGAGCGGACCGTCGCCGACCCGGCGATCGACGAGGTCAAGAACCGCGAGGAGGACACGAACAAGATCCTCTCGGCCACGCGGGTGGTGAAGCTGACGATCGCCGGCCTCGCCGTCCTGCTGGTGATCGCCTCGGTGCTGCTGATCGCCAACACGATCCGGCTCTCGCTCTACGCCCGCCGCCGCGACGTCGAGGTCATGAAGCTCGTGGGCGCGACGGACTGGTTCATCCGCTGGCCGTTCGTGATCGAGGGCGTGCTGGTCGGCGCGCTCGGCGGCGTGCTCGCCGTGCTCGTCCTCACCGTCATGAAGGTCACGCTGGTCGACCCGCTGGCCGCCGACTTCGCCCTCATCGCGGCGCCGGACACTATGAACTTCGGGCTGCTGGTCGTCGTGCTGCTGCTGGCCGCGGTCGGCGTCTCGGCCGTCGGGTCGGGGCTCTCGCTACGCCGCTTCCTGCGCGTCTAGCCGGTCCGCGGCCGCCTCGGGCTCGCCACGGACGACCACGAGGGCGACGTCGTCGCGCGCGTTGCCGTACTGCAGCGCTGCGTGCTCGAGGCGGGAGGCGATCGTTCCCGCGGGCCTCGACGTCGTGGAGCGTCGGGTCGGCGCCGCTGGCCGACCGCTGGGGGGCCGACGCCAACGACGGCGGCCGGGTCTGGTTCGAGCTGCCCGCGCGCGTCCCGGCGCGCTGCGCTTAGCTGCCACACACGGCGCCCGACTACCGTGTGTGGACATGAGGCGCCGCGTCGTGTTCCCCCTGCTCGCCCTGCTCGGCGGCCTGCTGCTGCTCGGCGGCGGCGTCTACCTCGGCGGGCACCCGCGGCTGCTGCCCGAGGCCGCCCGCGACACGCTCGTCGGCGACGACGAGGCGCAGCTCTACCAGGAGGCGATCGACGAGATCGCCCGCGACTACTACCGGCCGATCGATCGCCGCAAGCTGGTCGACCGCTCGCTCGAGGCGGCGGTGCGGTCGCTCAAGGACCGCTTCTCGAACTACTTCACGCCGGTCGACTTCGCGGAGTTCCAGCAGACCACCAGCGGCGAGTTCGTCGGCGTCGGGGTCAGCGTGCAGGCCAGCGAGCGCCTGCGCCGCGGGCTGCGCGTGCTCAAGGTCTACGACGACTCGCCGGCCAAGCGCGCGGGCCTGCGGGCCGGCGACCTGATCACGAAGGTCGACGGGCGGGCGACCGCCGGCGAGAGCACGGAGGAGGTGACCGCGCGGATCAAGGGCCCGGAGGG
>JALYMV010000429.1 GCA_030773575.1 Actinomycetota bacterium | reverse complement strand
GATCAGCGCCCCGGCGAGGCGCTGATCTGGACGGACGGCGCGTGCAGCGGCAACCCCGGCCCGGGCGGCTGGGCGGCGATCGTCGTGCCGCCCGGGGGCGGCGAGCCCGTCGAGCGCTCGGGCGGCGCGCCGGAGACGACGAACAACCGCATGGAGCTCACCGCCGCGCTCGAGGGACTGCGCGCGCTGCCCGGCGGGTCGCGCGCGTGCATCGTCACCGACTCCCGGCTCATGATCGACTCGATGACGAAGTGGCTCGACGGCTGGCGGCGCAAGGGCTGGAAGACCGCCGGCGGGAGCCCGGTCAAGAACCGCGACCTCATCGAGGCGCTCGACGCCGAGGCCGGCCGCCACACAGAAGTCCGCTGGCACTGGGTCCGCGGCCACGAGACGGGCGCCCGCCACGCGCACAAGGCGCTCAACGACCGCGCCGACCGGCTCGCCGTCGCCGCTGCCGCCGCCGCGCGGCGCTGACCGTAGGCTTGGGCGGCCGGTGCCTGATCCGCCCGCCTCCCGCGCCCTCACCTATTCGAGCTACCTCAAGCTCGACGAGCTGCTCGCCGCTCAGGCCCCGCGCTCCAGGAGCACGACGAGCTGCTCTTCATCGTCATCCACCAGGTCTACGAGCTGTGGTTCAAGCAGCTGCTCCACGAGCTCGACCGCCTGCGCGACCGGCTCTTCGACGGCGACACGCCCGCGGCGCTCGCGACGCTGCGGCGGATGCTGGCGATCCTGAAGACGGTCGTCGCCCAGGTCGACGTCCTCGAAACGCTCACCCCTCGCGGCTTCCTGACCTTCCGCGACCGCCTCGACGCCGCCAGCGGCTTTCAGTCGGCGCAGTTCCGGGAGCTCGAGGCCGTGCTCGGCCGCCGCGACCGCGGGATGCTGGCGCCGTACGAGAAGGGCTCGGCCGAGCGCGAGCGGATCGTCGCCCGGATGGCCGAGCCCGACCTCTTCGACGCGCTGCTCGGCTACCTCGCCGCGCGCGGGCGCCCCGTCCCCGACCGCGCCGACGACGAGGCGGTCGACTCGCGCTCGTCGCGGTCTACGACGACGATTCCGAGGGGAGCATGGTCTGCGAGCACCTCGTCGACTTCGACGAGGGCCTGCAGGAGTGGCGCTACCGCCACGTGCAGATGGTCCAGCGAACCATCGGCGTGCGGCCCGGAACTGGCGGCTCCGCGGGCGCCGACTACCTGCGCAAGACGCTGTTTCACCCGGTCTTCCCCGTCCTGTGGGCGATTCGCGGCCGCCTGTGAAGGGCATCAGGGCTCGCATGTCGAGCACGCAGAACGGCCACCGCGTCCCCGTCCCCCGCGATCGCGACAACGACTACACGCGCGAGGCCGCCGACGCGCGGCGCCGGTTCGCGGCCGAGCAGACCGGCGCGTCGCTCGAGCACGTCGGCAGCTACTCGTTCGACCCGTCGATCGCCACGGGCAACGTCGAGCACTTCATGGGCGTCGCGCAGGTGCCGATCGGCCTGGCCGGCCCGCTGCTCGTCAACGGCGAGCACGCGCAGGGCCAGTTCTACGTCCCGCTCGCGACCGCCGAGGGGACGCTCGTCGCCTCCTACAACCGCGGGATGCGGCTGCTGCACGAGGCGGGCGGCGTGACGACGACGATCATGGACGACCGGATGCAGCGCGCGCCGGCGTTCGTCTTCGCGAGCGCCCGCGGCGCGCGCGACTTCGACGGCTGGCTCGACGACCACTTCGACGAGATCCGCGCGGCGGCGGAGGCCACCACGTCGACCGGCAAGCTGCAGGACATCGAGCGCTACTCGGCGGGGCGGATGCTCTACACGCGCTTCAACTACACGACGGGCGACGCCGCCGGGCAGAACCTCACCGGCAAGGCGACGCAGGCCGCGTGCCAGTGGATCGTCGCCAACCACCCGGAGATCGAGCGCTACTTCCTCGAGTCGAACTTCGCGACGGACAAGAAGTCCTCGCAGGTCAACATGCTCCACACGCGCGGCAAGCGGGTGATCGCCGAGGCGACCATCCCCAACGAGCTCTTCAACCGGATCATGCGCTCGGACTCAGAGCTCATGTACCGCGCTCGGCAGGTGTCCAACCTGGGCGGCTTCATGTCGGGGGTCAACAACAACGGCGCGCACTCCGCCAACGGGATCACGGCGATGTTCATCGCCACCGGGCAGGACGCCGCCAACGTCGCGGAGTCGAGCGCCGCGTTCGTCTACGCCGAGCTGCGCGAGAACGGCGACTACTACTACTCCGTGACGATCCCCTCGCTGATCGTCGCGACCTACGGCGGCGGCACGGCGCTTCCCACGCAGCGCGAGTGCCTCGAGCTGCTCGGCTGCCACGGGAAGGGCAAGGTCCGCAAGCTCACGGAGATCGTGGCGGCGACCGTCCTGTGCGGCGAGCTGTCGCTCGGCTCGGCGATCGTCGCGGAGGAGTGGGTCGACGCGCACGACCTCTACGGTCGCAACCGCAGCTGAGCTCTCGAGAAGAGTTGAGGGGAGGGCCGCCAGGAGGGGTCGGCCCTCCCCTCTGATGCCGCCGTGGGGCAGCAAGACAAGATCAGACGGCCACGAGCAGGCCGGTGGCGTAGAGGATGGCGACGCCCGTGAGGATCCCGCCGACGCTCGCCGGGTGCAGGGCGCGGCCGGCGGCGTCGCGGATGGTCGGCACGAGCTGCACGATGACCTGGACGATGGCGCCGATCCCGAGGCCGAGCAGCAGCCCTGCGATCTCCGCGTTGAAGGCCGACGCGCCGATGACGGCGCCGACGCTGGCCGGCGCCCCTGCGATCAATCCGAGCACCACCAGGCGCCCGAGACGGGGACGGTCTTCGCTCAGCGGGGCGACGATGGCGAGCCCCTCGGTCGTGTTGTGCAGCGCGAAGCCGAAGATCAGGAACGCCCCGAGGGCCAGGGCACCCACCGCATAGGCGGAGCCGATCGCCAGCCCCTCGCCGAGGTTGTGCAAACCGATGCCGATCGCGATCATGAGCGCCAGTCGGTCGCCTGAGGCACCGCTGCGCCCGGCGGCCTCGCGGCGGGCCCGCAGCCGGCGGTCGAGCGCGGTGAGGCCGAGGTAGGCGGCCACCGCCCCGATGATCACGAGCTCGACGCCGCCCAGCGCCCCGGGGCTCTCGCCGGCGATCTCCGAGCCCTCGAGCCAGGCGTCGACCGCGAGGAAGCCGAGCAGGCCGACCGTGAGCGCCATCAGGAAGCGGATCCACCCGGGGTCGATCCGTCGCAGCAGCGGGAGGAACAGCATCCCGAGCAGCACGGGGATGACGCCGACGTAGACGCCGATGAGGACCATCAGCCCGATGAACCCGCCGCCCGGCTCGGGCGTGGCGACGGCGGCTTCGATCTCGTGCTCGATCGTCGCGCCGGTCGACGTGACCAGCGTGACGAGGTACGGCGAGTCGGCCTGCCACGGATAGTCGAGCCGCAGGGTGCGGGTTCCGAGGCGGCCGACCTCTCCCCCGTCGGCGCGGTAGTCGACGTAGGCGTCGTTGACGAAGACCTGCGCGACCTGCGCCGCGTCGGGGCCGGCGTTTCGCAGCGTGAGCGCGATCTCGCCCGGCCGCAGCTCGGTGCGCTCGACGGCGAGGTCCTCGGCGGGCGGGCCGGTGCGCTCTCCCAGCGTGGAACCGCCGAGGGTGAGCAGGGCCACCAGCGCGGCGGCGATGAGCGCGAGCGGGACGAGCGCGAGCGCCCAGGTGGGGAGCTTCCGGAGGGCGTCCATCACGCGACCTCGAAGAAGCCCATCCACCCGAGCTCGGCGAACTCGGTCTTGTGGGCGTGGAACATGACCCGGCCGCCCTGCGTGTCGCGGAAGCGCATCTCGAGGATCCCGCGCTGCGCCTGGGCCAGCGCGATCGTGTCGGTCAGCTCGCTCGGCTGCAGCGACGTGCCGGTCGGGAAGTAGTTGAAGAACTGCCCGTGGATGTGGAAGGAGTTGATCGGGTCGTACTCGAGCGCGTTGATCAGGTAGATCCGCACGAGCTCGCCGCGCTTGACCCGGACCGGCTCGTTGACGTGGTGGAAGCCGACCGTGTTGACCGCGTAGACCTGGTTGCCCTCGGCGTCGAAGTTGGTGTTGAAGCCGTTCATCACCATCACCAGCTCGTCGGCCTCCGGCCGGCCCGCCTTCGGGTCGATGATGAAGGCGCCGTAGAGGCCGCGGGCGATGTGCTCGGCGAGCGGGCTGACGTGGCAGTGATAGAGGTGGCAGCCGAACGGCTCGGCGTCGAACTCGTAGACCGTGCTCTTGCCCGGCGCGATCGCGCCGTCGCCCTCCTCCGGGATGCCGTCCATGGCCGGGGCGTGGAAGCCGTGGAAGTGCATCGTGTGCGGGTGCTCGCTGCCGTTGACGAACCGGACGCGGAGCGTCTCGCCCTCCCGGCAGCGCAGCGTCGGCCCGGGCACCCGGCCGTTGAACGTCCAGGCCGGGAACTTCACGCCCGGCGCCACCTCGATCTCCTTGTCGGCCGCGAACACGGTCCATTCGCGCAACGTGCGGCCGCTCGCGAGCCGGCGGGTCTTGCCGTAGTCGAAGTCGCGGAGGATGTCGGTCGGGTTGAAGCCGTTGGCGCGATGGTCGACGACGTCGCCGTGACGGAAGGTCGGGCCGTTGACCCCGCCGCCGTGGTCCATGCCGCCCGGCTTGCGGGTGGGCTGGCCGCCCGCCGCGGAGGCGGTGCCGTGAAGGGAACGGTGCGGGATCAGCCCGTGCAGGAGCGGTACGGAGGCGGCTGATGCGCCGAGCGCTCCGAGCGCCTGTCGCCGGTTGAGACGTTTCATCCCGGAAATAAAAGCAGAGGATTCGATGAACCAAGCCAAGTCATTTGGATGCTCCAAAACATTCCTGGGGTCAGGCTCATCGGTGAGTTGGGTGCGGCTACACTCCCGCGATGGCCCCGCCACTCAGGCAGGAGCGGCGCTCCGCGACGGTCGAGGACTACGTGAAGACCATCCTCCGCGCGGGGCGAGGGCCGCACAGGACCGCTTCGACCACAGGGGTCGCCGAGGCGCTCGGCGTGACGCCGGGCTCGGTGTCGGCGATGTTCAAGCGGCTGGCGGACCTGCAGCTCGTCGTCCACGTCCCCTATCGCGGGGTGACGCTCACCCGCGACGGGGAGCGGCTGGCGCTGCGGATCCTCCGTCGCCACCGGCTGCTCGAGACCTTCCTCGTCGAGCACCTCGGCATGCCGTGGGACCGCGTGCACGCCGAGGCCGACCGGCTCGAGCATCACCTTTCCGAGGAGCTCGAGCAGCGCATCGCCGAGAGGCTCGGCGAGCCCGGCTTCGATCCCCACGGAGATCCCATCCCGGCGGCCGACGGGACGATGCCCGTGGACGACACCGTCGCGCTGGCCGGGCTCCTGCCTGGTCAGGCGGGGGAGGTCGCCAGCGTCTCCGACAGCCAACCCGAGATGCTCAGGTACCTGTCCGACGTCGCGCGCATCGGCCCCGGAACGCGGTTCGCCGTGCAGGACAAGCAGCCGTTCGGCGGCCCGCTCATCCTCCGCATCGGCTCGCGCGTCGTGGTGCTCGGCGCCACGCTCGCCGCCTCGGTGCAGGTCCGGTTGGCACGCCGGCCGGGCGCGGCCTAGGTCTACCGCGTCAGCATCCGGTCGAGCACCACGCCCGGGTGATCCCGGGCGACGCGGTCGAGCGCGAACTCGCTCGTGAAGAGGACGAGGTGGGTGCCGTCGGAGCGGTGGAGCACCTCGGCCTGCCGCGCGGAGCGCAGCGCCTCGGCGCCTGCGGCGTCCGTCCGGCGGGCGACGTTCCACGGCGTCGGGTCGAGGCCGACCGTGACGCCGAACTCGCGGTCGAGGCGGTCGACGGCGACCTCGAACTGCAGCGGCCCGACGCCGGCGAGGACGGGGGTCGGGTCGGCGACGGGGTCGCGGCGCAGGAGGTGGACGACGCCCTCCTCGGCGAGCTGGCCGAGGCCGCGGTGGAACTGCTTGTGGCGCGAGGCGTCGCGGTTGCGGACCGTGACGAAGTGCTCGGGCGCGAGCGTCGGGATCGGCGGGAAGTCGACGGGCTCGTCCAGGTACAGCGTGTCGCCGACGCGAAGGTCGCCCGCGCCCACGACGCCGACCACGTCGCCCGGGAACGCCTCGTCGAGCACGGCACGCTCGTCGCCGAAGACCTCGTGCGCGTGGGCCATCGCGAACGGCTTGCCCGTGCGCGCATTGACCGCCTTCATCCCCCGCTCGAAGCGCCCGGAGCAGACGCGCATGAACGCCACGCGGTCGCGGTGGCGCGGGTCCATGTTCGCCTGCACCTTGAAGACGAGGCCGGAGAACGGCGCGTCGAGCGGCCGCTCCCCGCCGCCGTCGCCGGCGACCGGCCGCGGGCGCGGCGCGGGGGCGAGGCGC